>JAZODL010000249.1:0-1888 GCA_045596945.1 Candidatus Methanomethylophilaceae archaeon
ATCGCTGCGGCTTCCGGGTACCTCGACCACTATGGGTGCGGGTACCATGATGTCTGCTACTGTCTTGCTCATTTGATTCATGCCTCCGTTGCCCTCACCACGAGGACCGGGCAGTTGGACGCCCTGACGACCTTCTCGGCTACGCTGCCCATGAGCAGCTTGGACACTCCGGTCCTGCCGAGGGTTCCCATGACTATGATGTCGAAGGAGGAGGACTCCTCCAGGATTACCTTGACGGGGGTACCCTCCTTGAGTGCGACCTGGACGGGGACGCCCGCCTCCCCGCACAGCTGCCTGACGAACTCGACCGCGTCCCTGCCCTCCCTCTCGAGGGTACCGTAGACGTTGACGGCCGCCGAGTCCATCGGCATGTTAGTCATGACGGACTGGTCGAGCACGTACAGTGCCGTGATGCTCCCGCCGGCGAGGGAGGCCAGCTCCACCGCCTTGCGGACAGCGGCCTTGGTGTACTCGCTGCCGTCCGTTGGTACCAATATGTTCTGGAAAACCATTATCCTTCCTCCGGTTCAGTCCCTGATGTCCAGCCCGAACGACGGCTCCCCGGTGGGGTCCGCACCGTCCCGACCGTCCCGCGCACGGCACGGGACGAGCATCAGGCGCTCCGACTGCAATGGCCTTCCAATCCTTTTCTGACGATATAATAGCTTTCCCGCGACCGTCACGAGGGTAGGCCAGACACCGTCTGGGTCGCCTCCCTGGGACGACATGACCGAGCGGAAGGCCGCGGCCTCCGCACCCAGGTCCGGACCGCACAGCATGCCGTTGTCGGTCCCGAGGGCCGTGTCGACGCCAATGTCGGCCATCCTTGCCAGTGGCGGGGCCTTCCCGAAGTACGCGTTGGACCTGGGGCACACCACCACGGGGACCTCGGCCTCGGCGCACTTCAGCAGGTCGCCGTCCGTTGCCTCGCACATGTGGACCACGAACGCGGGGTCCAGGGACAGGACGAAGTCCACGTCCTCGCGGACCCTCTCGCTGAGGTGGATCGCGAATATCCCGCCGGCGTCGCGGACGGCGTCGGCCACCTGCTCGATGTACCCGCGGTCCATGTCGGAGACGCTGGGGAGGCCTATGCCGTCGGCCACGGACAGGATGTCCGCCACCTCCTCCGGGTCGAACACGGGGGACACGGGACGCCCCAGGATCACCGCATCCGGGGACGCGGAGCGGAGCATGCGGCACCCGGCGGCACCGCCCTCCCTGAAGTCCACGAACACGGACGAGCCGTGGGAGCGGGAGTCGGACGAGAAGCGGGCCATGTCCGAGACCAGGCGGTCCGGTGATGCCGCGGACAGGTACCTGTGCTTGAGCCCGTCCGGAGGGGCCACCAGCTCCTCCAGGGACATGCCCGGGGGCACGTCGAGCCCGTAGTCGGCGCAGTGGGTGTGGGCGTTCACGGCGCCCCTGACCATCACGGCGCACATGTCCGCACCATCGGGGCACTCGCCCTCGTGGATCCCGACGACGGTCCCGTCCTCCACGAACGCGTGACCGATGCGCACGCCCCTCCTGTCCACGAGGGGACCCTGTACCGTGTAGCTTCCGCCCCCGGGGCGCTCGGTGGGGGGTCCTGTTGATCTCATACGTCCGGGGTGAACACCTGACAGGGTTTTATACCCCGGCCCTTTCCACCGTACCAGGTTGATAATATGCCCAGCGTAAATGCGAAGGACTGCGTGGCATGCGGCGCGTGCGCCGAGGTCTGCCCCCAGGACGCCATAACCGTAGACGACGTCGCATCCATCGACATGGACCTCTGCGTCGACTGCGGCGCCTGCGTGGACGAGTGCCCCGCCGGAGCCATCACCGAGTGAACCCGTTCACCCGTTGAGAACAACCCCCTTCCCTCTTTTTCACATCATCATCC
>JAZODL010000250.1:0-3309 GCA_045596945.1 Candidatus Methanomethylophilaceae archaeon
CATGAGAGGGATGCTCGCGCTGGCATGGAGGAACAGCCTCTGCTACTTCCGCGACCGCGCATCGGTCGTGTTCTCCCTCATGGGCGTCCTGGTCGTGGTGCTCCTGTACCTGCTATTCCTGAGGAACATGCTCATAGACGCCTATCCCGACCTCCCGGGGATGGACGGGCTGATCGACGCCTGGGTGCTGTCGGGAATACTCGGGATAGTGTCCGTGACCACGTCCGCGGGGTCCCTCCAGACGATGATCGAGGATAGGGCCAACGGCAGGTCCCGCGACATCCTCGTGACCCCCATGACGCCGTCGCAGATCGCGGGAGGGTACATCCTGAGCACGTTCATCGTCGGGTTCGTCATGAGCCTTGTGACCATGGTCCTGTCCCTGGCGTACCTGGTGGCCACGGGTTGCCCCCTGGATGCCGTGGACGTGGTCGTGTGCATCGCACTCCTGGTGCCCTCCGCGCTCTCCGGGTCCATAGTCATCTACGCCATCACGTCCTTCATGAGGAGCACGGGGGCGTTCTCCGGGTTCTTCACCATCGTGAGCGTCCTGATCGGTTTCCTCGCCGGGATATACATGCCCATGGGGACGATGCCCGAGGCCATGCAGGTCGTGGGGACGTTGGTCCCCGCCAGCCACATGGCCATGCTGTTCCGCCAGAACCTGTGCGGAGGGGCGATGGACGGTGTGTTCACCGGCGCCCCGGCGGAGACCGTGGACACGTTCAGGTCCGACATGGGCTTCGAGCTGTCACTGGGCGACTTCACGTTCACCCCCGAGACGAGCCTGCTGTACGTGGCGGCCGTGACCCTGCTGTTCTTCGCCATCGCGGTAGTCGGGATCAGGAGGCGTGTATGAAACGTTTAAACGGGGACCCCCATGGGGGACCCATGAGGAAATACGATCTCGTCTGCTTCGACATGGACGGTGTGCTCACCAAGACCCGCAGCTCCTGGTGCTGGGTCCACGAATGCTTCGGCGTGGACAACGAGGACGCATACAGGGCGTACTGCAACGGCGAGATCGACGAATCGGAGTTCATGAGGCGCGACATACGCATGTGGCTGGACATCAGGCCCGACCTGACCGCGTCGGAGATCGCCGTCCTGTTCAGGGACATGCCCCTGACCGACGGGATCCAGGAGACGATCGCCTGCCTCAGCGCCAACGGCATAAGGAGCGTCATCGTCAGCGGCGGGATAGACAGCGCAGCGGCGATGATCGCCCGCGAGTTCGGGTTCGACGACTACGCCGCCGACGAGCTGTGCACGTACGAGGATGGGAGACTCACCGGCGAGGGGAGGCTCGTCGTGGACCTGAGGGACAAGGGCGTCAACGTCAGGGCGTTCATCGAGAAGTACGGCACGACGCCCGAGAGGACCGTGTCCATAGGGAACTCCTTCACCGACATCAACATGTTCAAGAACACGGGACTGTCCATCGCGTTCAACCCGACGGACCCGTACACATCGGAGGCCGCCACGCACACGGTCGTGTCGGAGAACATCTCCGATGTCCTGGACCTCATCCTCGCGGATGAGGAGTGAAGGGGGCGGACCCGCCCCCGTTTCAACCCGACGATCACTCGTCGTAATCGTCGTCCTCGAAATCGAAGTCGAAATCGACCTCGTCGAAGTCGTCGTCCTCGTCGTCGAACTCGAGGACGTCGTACCTCTTCTTCCTGAGCTTCCCGTAGATCCTGGTGATGTCACGGGCCTCCGCGGCACCCCTCTTGACCAGGCTGTGCTTGGTCTTGATCGCGTGGATGAGGCAGTCGAAGTCCTCGAAGGAGAGCTGGGTGCCCACGACGAACTCGTCGTCGGGCTCGGCCTCCACCCTGAGCGAGTAGGTGGTCCTGTCGTCGTTCACGGAGACCTTGACGCTGAGGAGGTCGAACTGCTTGACCCATATCTTCCTGACGTTGGTGGCGAGGACCTTCTTGGGCGTGGGTCCCTCCTTGACGTCGATGTGGGTGACGCAGACCCTCCTGCCGTCGTCGAGGAAGAACTCGTCCTCGATGGCCAGGATGTCGTTGCTCTCGATCGTGGTCTTTATGACCTCCGACTCGTCGCCGTCGCTGAACACGACGGGAACCTCGATGAGCTCGGGGATCTTGATGGTCTCGGACGTCACGCGTCCGCAGCCGTTGCACTTGAAGGTGCCCTCTATCGTCGCCTTGCCCATCCTCCCTTTGAGGATCTGGTGCTCGGTCTCGTCGTCGCAGACGGGGCACTCGTAGAACAGGGTGTCCGGCATCTCTCTCTTCAACATAAGAATCACAGGTCCGTCATGAACGGGAAACCGTGCCCCGGAATGACTACGTCAGCGTAGCGCCCTATCTTCTTAATACTTTCCAATGCCAGGTCCCCGTCCACGTTGAGGGCGGGTGGCACACCGCGGCGGAGGTTGTCCTCGAGGGGCACCGCGTCCCCGGCGACGACGTAGTGCCTGTCCGCATCCACGAACACCGCCATCGAGTCCATCGTGTGACCGGGGACGTGAACCAGCTTCACACCACGGCAGAGCACGTACTCGGGGACGTCCACCACCGTGGCACCGGGAACGTCGACATCCCCGCCAGAGTGCACATACACGCGGGCGCTCCTGTAGAAGCCGAGGTTCTCCATGTGGTCCGCATGCGTGTGTGTGAGGACCACGGTGTCCACGTCCTTCGGGAACACCCCTATCTGCTTGAACGCGGTCCTCACCGCGGGTTCCATGTACCTGGTGCTGGGGTCGACCACGATCGTGTGACCCTGCGCACGGATGAGGACCGATGTGGAATCGGCCTTGGTGACGTTCCCGTCCGCATCGCGTTCCAGGTCCCCGACCGCGAGGATGTCCAACTGAATCATACGGTTGTCAGTCGGATGTTGGTATAAATCCACTTTGATGGGTTGATATACCCGTGGGACCGATGACGGTGCATGGCACCGCAGACCCCTCTGAAGGAGTGTACCGAACACACCTATGACCCGGAGGTGCTCCCATGAGGTACGACCCGGGACTCGAGATCGGGACCGACCCCGAGGTGTACCCGCCATCCGAGGACAGCATCCTCTTCATAGAGTCCCTGGAGGTCGTCCCGGGGGAGAGGGTGCTCGAGATAGGGTGCGGATCGGGCGTGGTTTCGATCCACTGCGCCAAAGCGGGTTGCGCCGTGACCTGCGGGGACATCAACCCGATGGCGGTGGAGCTTGCCGCACGCAACGCAGAGGCCAATGGGGTTCGGATGACCGTCGTGGAGACGGACGTGTACAGCAACGTGGAGGGAAGGTTCGACACGATCCTGTTCAACCTGCCCTACC
>JAZODL010000251.1:0-2643 GCA_045596945.1 Candidatus Methanomethylophilaceae archaeon
TTACCCCTCTCGAGCTTGACGTACACCTCGCTTCCGGGGGGACAGATGTTCCTGAGGCGTACAATGGGGGTGTCACCGATGGTCTCGGTTATGCTGCCGTAGATCGTCATGCCGGGGACGATCGCGTTCATCGGTTATAACCTTCTGTACAATCGTTACATTCTCTGTGACGCAACACCATTTATCTACCCTTCGGACGGTACCGCGGGTATGACGGATGGGAATGACGATGTGTTCCGTGACAGGTTGGACGCGTTCCGCGAGGCGGAGGAGCGCTTCTTCTCCGGGGGATCGACGCCGAAGGAGTACAACTCCGTCGCAGGCGGCTTCGGGAGCTACTCCCAGAGGGGAGGGGAGCGCGGGATGATCAGGCTGAGGCTGTGCGGTGGCCGTCTCGACATGGACAAGCTCGACTTCATAGTCGCCGCCGCGACCAGGCACTCGGTCGACCGCATCCACACGACGACCTGCGAGTGCATCCAGCTCCACAACCTGGTGGGCGACCAGATCATGGACATAATGGAGGGCGCCCTCGACCACGGCATCAACACCCAGGGTGCCGGAGGGGACCACCCCCGCAACGTCTCGGCCACTTCGCTCTCGGGTGTGGAGCCGGGGGAGTACTTCGACGTGTACCCGTACGCCAAGGAGGCGGAGGGGTACCTCCTCCGCAGGATGCTGGAGACGAGGTTGCCGAGGAAGCTGAAGGTGACGTTCTCGAGTTCCACGGGCAACGAGACCCATGCGACGTTCAGGGACCTGGGGTTCGTGGCGAGACCGGACGGCCTCTTCGACGTGTGGAGCGCCGGGGGCCTCGGCAACAACCCCCGCATGGGATGCCTGGTGTCCGAGGCCGTGGATCCCGGGGACACCCTGTACCACGTCGCCGCGATGGTGGATGTTTTCACGGAGCACGGCGACTACTCCGATAGGACGCGGGCCCGTACCCGCTACATCAAGGATGCGATGGGGGAGGAGGCGTACCGCGAATCGTACCTCGCCAAGCTGGAATCCCGCAGGGCATCGGGTGATATGGACATCCGTCCCGGTCCCGTTCCGGTACCGGTGAAGGAACATGTCCATGTCACGGGGGACCGCATACATCCCCAGAAGCAGGAGGGTCTGTACTACGTGACATACCGTCCCGTTGGCGGGGATGTGGAACTCCGCATGCTGTCCGCGATAGCGGACACCATCCGCGACATGGAGGGTGTCGAGCTGCGCGTCTCCCCGGACAGCGCCATCCACGTGGTCAACCTGTCCGGGCCGGAGGCCCTCAGGGTGTCGGAGGTGACTGCCGGAGGTGCCTCGAACAGGTTCGAATCCTCGGTGTCGTGCATCGGGGGGAAGGTGTGCTCACTGGGTGTGCGCGACTCGAACGGACTCCTCCGCAGGATGATCTCGGCGGTCAGGGAGGCGGGAATAGGGGACGACTCGCTGCCCAGGTTCCGCATATCGGGATGCCCGTCGTCATGCGGTGCGCACCAGGTCGGTGTCGTGGGTCTGCAGGGCGGTTCGGCGACCGTGGACGGCGTCCCGGTCCCGGCATACAAGGTGTTCGTCAACGGCTGCGGACTTCAGGGCAGGGAGAGGTTCGGCGACCTGGTCGGGACCGTGCCCGAGGAACGTGTCCCGGAGATGGTGGTCGCGATCGGCCGCGCCGTGGATTCGAGCGGGATGGGTTTCGACGGTTGGCTGGTGTCCTGCGAGGGGATCCTCGCGGACGTCGTGTCCGCCTTCACCGTCTGAGAAAAGGTCGGTGACGGGTGCGTGGCGCACCCGTCCGGATCATCTCTGGACGTCCCTCTTCATGACGATGGCCAGGAAGACGCAACCCTCCTTCGAGGTGGCGATCATGCCGTGCTTCTTCCCGGAGTCGTAGTAGATCGAGTCCCCTGGTCCGAGGTCCACTATCCTGCCCTCCTGTGAGAACCTGAGGTTCCCGGAGAGGATGAAGTCGAACTCCTGGCCCTCGTGGCTGCCGAGGGGGATGTCCCTCCCCTGCTCCTCCTCGTGGTACTCGGCGTTGACCAGGAAGGGCTGTGCGATCTTGTCCTTGAACTTGGATGCCAGGTGGTAGAAGTCGAACCCCTCGTGGCTCTTCATGGGGAGTCCGCTGCCCTCCCTGACCACGGCGAAGTCCGTGAGGTGGGGGTTCTTTCCCGTGAGGATCTCCATGAGGTCCACGCCGAACTTCTCCGCGCACCTGTAGAGGAACATGAAGCCGAAGTCCTCCTCGCCCCCCTCCATTGCCTGGTACTCCTCGAGGGGGACCTCGGCGGCCTCCGCCATCTCCTCCTGCGTGTATCCGCACATCTCGCGCAACGCGCGTATCCTCTCTGCGATCTCTGTGATGCTGGGGCGGTCCATTTTGAATTCCACCACCGGTCGTAAGCACGTCCAAGGATATACAACCACCCGTCCCATGGCCGCAAGCTTAATGCCGTACGCCCGCTTCGACGGTCCATGGACATCGTGTCTGACAGGTTCGGGGCCCCCGTCGCCGACGGGCGCACGGGGGTGGTTCTCTGACGGAGTACACATCGGCGGAGCGCAGGATGCTGCTCATGGCGTGCTGCATATCGGCGTTCATAACCCCCCTGCTGAGCACGATGATGAACCTCTCGAAGTCGGAGGCCAAGC
>JAZODL010000252.1:0-2450 GCA_045596945.1 Candidatus Methanomethylophilaceae archaeon
CGTAGATGTAGAATGATTCGGGGTCCTGCTTGAGGGCGCCGTCGGTGATCCACGAGTCCAATTCCGCCCTCGCGCCGTGGTAGCGCTTGTCGGCGTCGGGGTTGAGCGTGAGCCTGGTGACGTTGAACGGACGGGACTGGAGGTCCGCGAGGTACTCGTCACCGATGACGTCGTAGGGAGGGGAGATGCGGTCGCTCACATGCTCGCCGGCCCTGAGGTTGGGCCTGAGGCCCTTGAAGGGAAGGAATGTTACCATTTCAGCACCGGGTGGTGCTAATGTGGTGGTGATAATAAAGGTAGTCGGTGGGCGGACGCCCACCGTGTTCTCAGCAGATCCTGGGCACCGGATCGCCTGCGGGGGCTTCGAGGATCCTCCTGCCTCCGATCTCCGTCTTGAGGACGACCCTCTCGACACCCTCGGTGGCGTATCCTATGATGGCGGCGTCCCTGCCCTCGGGGGTTGCGCGGATGGCCTTCAGGACCTCCTCGGCCATCTCGGGGACGACGCCGATCACGGCCTTCCCCTCGTTGCCGATGCTGAGGGGGTCGATCCCGAGCAGGTCGCAGGCGTTGACGACACCGTCCCTGAGGGGGATGGAGGAGTAGTCGATCTCCATGCCGATGTGCGACTTGGAGCACCACTCGTTCAGCGTGTTGGCGAGTCCTCCGCGGGTCGGGTCCTTCATGGCGACTATGCCGCCCGCCTTGAGTCCCTCCGCGATCATGCCGTTCAACGGGGCGACGTCGCTCTGGACCTCGCTCTCGAAGCCGTACCCCTCGCGGAACGACAGCAGCGACACGCCGTGGTCGCCCACGTATCCGGACACGATGATCGCGTCGCCGGGTCTGACGTTGGAGTCGGTGCACCACCTGGATGCGACCTCCCTGTACTCCCTTGCGGTGGCGAGGTTGCCGTCCATGTGGGGCGACCTCCTGCCTATGGCCGATGTGGCCATGAACATCTGGTCGACCGCACCGGACTCCACGACCTTGGTGTCGCCGGTCACCACGGGGACACCGCACTCGGACGATGTGCGTCCCATGCTCTCCATGACCCTGTCGACGATGTCCATGTCGAGGCCCTCCTCGATGATGACGGAGCAGCCGATACCGACGGGGGATGCGCCCATGACCGAGATGTCGTTGACGGTCCCGGCGACGGAGATCCTGCCCAGGTCCCCTCCGGGGAAGAATATGGGCTTGACGGTGTGGCCGTCGATGGTGAACACGATGTCGTCCACGACCGCGGAGTCGTCCATGGACTCGAGGGGGACGTCTGCTTTCATCTTCGGGAAGTGGCTGGTGATGTGCTTGGACAGGAACTCCTGCATGAGCTCTCCGCCGGCACCGTGGTTCATGATCACCTTCGGCATGGCTGGGCGGATGGGGACACGGAGTTAAAAGGAATGTGCATTGCCCTCAGAACGTCAGGGTTTTTATCATCGGTCGTACTAGAGGATGGCGTCGGCCCCGTAGGGTAGCGGATTTATCCTGTTGGCCTTCGGAACCAACGACTCGGGTTCGAATCCCGGCGGGGCCACCATCCGTTCTCAGTCCGACCCGCCCCTCCTGTGCGCCATCGGCGTTCCCACGCCCTCCCACATGAGCACGAGTGTGAGGGCGATCAGGGCGACGATCCCGAGGACGCACTCCAGCAGCATGCCGTCGTAGGGGACGGGCAGCATGTGCCCCTCGTTCGCAACCTGCTTGGATGTGGTCCCGGACGCCACGAGGCTGTGGAAACCGGACATGTTGCCGCAGGCGACGGTAATGAAGAGTGCGGGGAACAGGTACCCCAGCTCGGTCTCGAATGACTTGAACCCGGGCTGGTTGATCGCCGGGTTGGACAGCAGCATTCCCACGACGGACGAGGCGAGGATGCCGTACAGCAGGAACGAGCACGGTCGTCACGGTGGAGCTGCGATGCCCCGGTCCGGGACGCACCATCCTCTCCCCCTCCGTCAGGGGCCTGTCCATCGCACGGTCCAGGGCCCCCTTGTCCAGCTCCCCCGAGAACAGGAACACGTACTTGTGGTCCTCGTGACCAGAGGTCGATGTCCTTGGACAGCACGTACCTAGAACTGCTGAAGTGGAAGTTCGCCCTCGCGACAAGGTCCCCCTCCCCGACCTCCACGACGTCGTGGTACGCGGAGTAGGATCTCAGCAGGGCGGAGGCCATGTCGTCGCGGCACATCTCATTGCCTCGACGGGGGGTAGACCCCGATGACGGTCGACTGCGCCAGGATGTGACCCTCCATGGCGAAGCGGAGCTCGTTCAATCTGAACCCCCTCCCCAGCCCGAGTTCGGTGTCCAGGGCGTACACCGTCAGGGTGTACCTGTGGGGGCGGTCCGGCGGTGCGGGTCCCCCGTACCCGGTGGCCTCCTCCACCGTCAGTTCGTCGAGCGCACTGCACCAGCTGTTGCAGCCCTCGGTGAACCCCGGGTCGTT
>JAZODL010000253.1:0-3310 GCA_045596945.1 Candidatus Methanomethylophilaceae archaeon
TTGGACCTGTCCATGGACATCGTCGAGAAGGACGGTGCACCCATCTCCAAGCGCGGCAAATTCGGAGGCAGGAAGTTCACCTACCGCTGTCCCCACTGCTTCAACATGGGTGTGTCCCTCAGACCCGATGATGAGATCCGCTGCTCGTGCGGTTCCGTCATGGACATGATCGAGGTTCCCGTGATGATCGACGGCAGGAAGGTCCTCCCGGACCGCACGCCGTCCGAGATCCGTGACAGCGTCATGGCGCAGGTCAGACAGATCTCGGAGCTCGGGAGCGAGTAATACAGGTATTTAAACATTCTTATCTGAAAACATCCAAAGGGTCCCCGTCTCCGACACATCCGGACACTTCACGGGGACCCGCAAATCCCACCTGTGACAAGGCTTATATTGTCCATCATCATAGAGGTGGATGCAGGTGCGATGGCACGAAAACCGGATGTTTTCATCGTTTCCGCACCTGGAGGATAGGGGAGAATGTTGATGGAAGAATACCACGATGATAGCGTCAGCTACGCATCATGTCATAACCATCTGAGGAAGTTGGACTCGATCACGTCCGATCTGATGATGAGTGTGTACTGTGACTGCGGACGTATCGTGGTGCTCGACCGTTCCGAGATGAAGGTCAAACTCGATCTCGGGAAGGACCTCCAGTGCATGGAGTGCCGCAACGCCCGCATCTCCGAGGAGATCGACGCGATGAACAGGCACTTCGACAGGATCCCCGAAACCGACGGTTGCCTCTTCTGACCTGAGTTAAACTCTAAGAAACTTAGACTGTAACACCCGAATCAAAAAAGGTGTTACCGATTCACTCCGATTCGGGAGCCTTCTTCTCGGTCTTCTTGGCACGTCCGGACTTCTTCCTACCGGGGCAGTCCGGGCTGATGCACTCCTCCATGTTGCCCATGGATATCATCGGTGCCTTGCAGATCGTGCACGCCCTCCCGGTGGACGTTATGCTTCCACGGGGTCTGAGCGGGTAGGTCTGGGTGCAGGCGGGCCATGCGGAGCATCCCGCGAACCTCCTGCCGGCCTTGGAGAACATTATGCGTATGCGTCCGTTCTCGCAGGTCGGGCAGGCCCCCAGGTCGTTCCTCTCGGTGTTGCTGGTGCACTTCGGGTCGATGCACTGCACTGACGGCGGGTTGCCCTTCCTGATGATCCTGAGCTGGGGCAGTCCGCACACCTCGCAGGTGGTGTCCATCGTCTGTACGAGGGCGCCCCTGGGCATGGGATATGCGCGTTTGCAGTCCGGGTAGCCGTCGCAACCGATGAAGTTGCCGTTCTTGGACCTCTTGACCGTCATGTTGTTCCCACATGTGGGGCAGACGCCGATGTGCTGCTGCGAGTGGAGGGCACTCTTGATCTCCTGTCCGATCTCGTCGGACTCCTCGTCGATCTTGCGTGCCACCTCGTAGAGCATGTTCTGGGATTCCCTGACGACGGAGTCGAGCGTGATCTCCCCGTCCGTGATCTTGAGCATGTCCGCCTCCAGTTTGGCGGTCATGTCGGGTTCGGTGATCCCTCCCCCGTGCTTCTCCAGCGACTTGGTGAGGGCTATCCCGCTGGGGGTGGGTATCATGTAGTTGCCCTGGACGTAGTTCCTGGAGAACAGCTTGCCTATGATGTCGTGCCTGGTACTCTTGGTACCCAGCTGGAGCCTGTCCATCTCCTGGATGAGCGAACCCTGGTTGTAGCGGTAGGGCGGCTTCGTCTCGGATTCGGTGACCGACATGGAGCGGATGTCGACGGTGTCGCCGACCTTCATGGTCGGGAGTCTGGAGTCGGAGGACTTGAGGTACTTCTTGTAGTACTTCTTCCAACCCTGCTTCTTGAGGACGTACCCCTCCGAGAAGAACCTCTCCCCCTCGACCTCTACGGTGCACTTGGTGATCTCGGCCTCGGCGTTCGGTCCGACGGTGGCCAGGAACCTCCTGACGATGAGCTCGTACAGTTTCCACTTGTCGCCCTTCATCTTGTCGGAGGATGCCCCCGCGGTCGGGTATATGGGCGGGTGGTCCGTGGTCCTCCTCTTGCCCTTGGAGGGTACGATCTTCTCCTGGGACAGGATCTCCTCGACCTCCCCCTTGAACTCCGTGTCCTTGAGCTTGTCCAGGACGGACCTGAGGCTGAGGCTCTTGGGGTACTCGGTGTTCTCGGTACGGGGGTACGATATGTATCCGCCGGTGTAGAGGTCCTCGGCGAGCTTCATCGCCACGGTGGGCGGGATGCCGATCTTGTTGGCCTCCACCTGCATCTGCGTGGTGTCGAAGGGTGCGGGCCTGTACTCCTCCTTCATGGAGACCTCGTACTCGGTGACGGTTCCCTCGGTGGCGTCGCTGACTACCGAGAGGACGGCCTCCGCCTCGTCCTTGTCCCAGAACGGGTTCGCCTCGTGATCGCCCTTGAACGCGAGCATGCCGAACTTCCCGACGATGTTCCAGAAGGGGACCGGTACGAAGTTCTCGATCTCCTCGTGCCTGTCCACCAGGAGCTTGAGCGTGGGGCTCTGGACCCTCCCGACGGACATGAAGTTCTTGCCGACCTGTCCTGACGAGAGCGAGATGAGCCTGGTGAGGACCGCACCCCATGAGAGGTCCACTATCTGACGGGCCTCGGCTGCATCGGCGAGGTTCTTGTCGGGGTCGGCCAGGTTGGCGAATGCCGCCTCGACCTCGCCCTTGGTGAGGGCGCTGAACTTGGCCCTCCTGACGATGCTCATGTCGGCTCCGATCTCCCTGACCGTCTCCATGCCGATGAGCTCCCCCTCCCTGTCGTAGTCGGTCGCGATGATGATCTCGTGGGACTGTGCCGCGAGTTCCCTGATCATGTTGAGGATGGACTTCACACGCACCGTCTTGATCTGGGGTGCGTAGACGAGTTCCACGGGGGACGTGCTGCTCCAGTCGTTGTACTCCTTCGGGTAGTCCAGCTCGATGATATGTCCCCTGAGGCTGACGACGTTGTACTCGTCGCCCCCTGACTCGAACGAGATGACCGTCACACCACCGCTGGTGGTGGATTGCGATTTACCGTCAGAGAGGATCGTGGATATCCTCCTGGCTGCATTGGCCTTCTCGGTTATGATCAGTTTCCTCATCGGTTTCGAGGACACGATGCATATTGATTAATGTTTTCTTCAGAAGGTGGGCCGAATCGGATGTCCAGCATCATGGATGGAACCTGTATCCATGCACAATCCAACGTTGGCAGGTTTTATCATGGGCCCCCGGCTCACCCGCGTATGGACGATGGTTCCCTGTTAACTTTCCTTCAAGGAATCCCCGGCGTTATCGACGCG
>JAZODL010000254.1:0-10158 GCA_045596945.1 Candidatus Methanomethylophilaceae archaeon
CGGACGGGTCACGGCGGGACGGAGGGGACGGGGGGCGGTCCGAGGGCCGTCGGAACGGACGGGCGATGCGTGTCGGCGGTGCGGGACGGTCGGGATGCGTCGGGACGTGTCGGAGTGGTCGGAAGTAGCCAAGAAGGGATGCGCGGATAATCGCGTCGCGAAGAGATTTCACCGCGCGAGAAACCTCCCCCGGTCGTGCCCGACCCCTCACCCCTATCAAAGATAGGGGCGCCCCCCTCAACGGGAGGGCCCGCGGCACCTCGCCAGTTCCATCTTCGCGCAGCAGAACGGGCAGATCTCGCCCGCCTTCTGCCTCCTGATGCGTGCAATCGGGTACGCTTCGAGGCAGTCCTCGCACACGAACAGTTCGGTGCCGGGACGGATGCGGTGGGCATCGCACCACTCGCGGAACCAGTCGCCCATCTCACTCGCCCTCCTGCGTATCGTCGTAGGCGATGGTCACGTGCACACGGTCGCCGTGGTCCAGACCGAGCCTGCGTGCCAACCTGGTCACCCCCACGACGAGGGATCCCCCGGACCTGGAGAGCGTCACGGTGCCCGACTCCTCGCGGCGGATTCCCCTGTCGGGGATGAACCGGACGGTGCCATCCCCCCATTCGATGAACCTGCCGGTCCGGACGACCCCTCCAAGTGTACGGCAATCGTCGATTTCGGTATTCCTCAAACTCTCTTTCACACTCCTGCTCACATCATCATCTCCATCATCATCGTCGGAAAAGGGGTTTCGGAAGGCGTTTCGGGGGAACGACCGCCTCCGGGATCCCGGGGCATTACCTCACGAATCGTCCGTGGGGTGCAATCACGGCATAATATATGCATTCCTCTGCAATCCCGTGTCGGAGCGGGACCCGGACCGCGTCCGGGGATCCCCGCGTCACGGCATCGGCATAGGGATACCGGGATCATGCGTCCACCTCCCCGGGGAGGTGGACGATGTGCATCTCCACATCATCCTCCTCGACCAGCAGGGGTACAGGAGCACACCCGACACGGCCTCGCAGGTGCCGCACCGGATCGATCCCGGGATCGTGAACGTGTTCGTGAACGTGCCGTCGTCGTTGAAGACCGGGGCCTCCCACTCGCCGTCGCTGAGGAGAACCCCGCGGCCGCAGTTCGGGCAGTGGAGGGTCATCCCCCATCCTCCTTCCCGTCCCCATCGACATCCTCGGTCCTGTGGGAATCGTACCAATCCACGGACCTGTACGCCTCGTCGGTGTAGAACAGCCTGCCACAGTCCCTGCACCCGCACCTGCGACGGATGGTGATGTACTGGCCGAGGCTCCCGATCAGCTCGGGCGAGCCGTCGCCATCCATCTCGTAGCCCCAGTCTCCGGAGCCACAGTACGGACAGGCCATTCACTCCACCTCCTGGATGACCCTGTCGGGCCCCAGGTAGGCGTACTCCTCATAGCGGGAGAACTTCCTCCCACATCCCTCGCAGTCGCATCTGACACGGACGGTGAGCCTCCCGTCCATGTAGTCCACGATCCCGGTGTCGCTTCCAAGGTAGTCGCAGTACCAATCATCCGAGCCGCAATGGGGACAGGTCATTCCCCCACCTCCTCCACTTCTACCTCGGTGGCCTCATAGAACGTGGTGAACCTCAGCGTCCTGCCACAGTCGCAATCGACAGTGCAGTACTGATAGTAGAAGCAACCGTCATCCCCGATCTCCATGGTGTCCCAATCGACGATCCAGCTGGGCTTGAACACGTGCCCGCAGGGGCACCTGTACTCAACGGTCATTCCTTCACCTCCTTGACCAGGGGGTCTGTCAGATAGATATCCCACCATCCCCTCTGGGCCATCTCCACATCCTTCCAGAAGAGCATCCCCTCCATGTACTCTGTGTCGGTGTACTCGTTGTCGAGGAACTCGGCATAGCATACCGGCACCATGCCATCAAGGTCACCACCGTAGTCGTAGAAGTCCCTGACATACATCCCGTATACGAGGGTTCTGAGCTCATCCCAAGTCATCTCCACTGTTATCATTCACTCCGCCTCCCTGCGGATGACGGCATTGCCGCCGCATCTGTCCCAGAAGGTGTCTTGTTCCCCGTCCTCCCAGTCGAGTGCATAGTACAGATGGTCGAGGGCATAGTATCTTCTGACATGGTCGGTCATGGCGCCGATGTTCCTCTCCCCGTCGTAATCGGCGAGGAGACGTATGGTATCGTGGACGAGGTATCCTGCGGGTTCGAGCCAATCCTCCATGATCTCCATCCTCGCCTCGAACAGGAGGTTCACCAGCTGGTCCGGAGCCTCTGCCATGATTCTCTCAGGAGAGCCCATGAGCACCACAGTTTCGCCCTTCCCATCCGTGTATGCGACCGTCAGCGCCATCACTCCACCTCCCCGTCGTCGGGGCAGGAGGTCACCTCGACCTCCACGTCCTCCTCTCCGACAGCCAGGCACAGATCCACGTCCATACTGGCACCGCACTCCGGACAGTCCGTGTGCCCGTGCAGCATCAGGCACCCGCACTCGAAGTCCGGGGAGTCCCACTCGACATCGGACAGTTCCACGTTCCCTCCGCAGCAGTGGCAGAGGAAGGTACCGTCACCGATCATGCGTCCACCTCCCCGACGGTTCCCATGATCTCGAAGTCCGCCTCCTCAATCAGGGATCCGAAGTCCCCGCAGTTCCATTCGTCGAACACCTCGAGGATGTTCTCGGGGTCGTACATATCCATGTCCACATCCAGGATGACATCCAGGGTCATCCTCACCTTCGCAATCCTTGTCATATCTTCATCTCCTGTGTGTTATAAGATGTTTATAGAAAAAGGTAAGATGTTTGAGTATATAAGGTTTCAGATGTCCTCCGCGAATCCGGGATCGATGCGCTCCATGTCGGAGGGGCCATCGGGGACGGTGTCCCAGTGGTTGTACCGGGTCACCGTCAGGCGGTCGTATGCCCACTCCCCGATCAGCCCGTGGGGGTCGGGGCCGGAGTAGTCGCCGCCTCCCCTGCCGTTGCTGACGCAGAGCAGCAACGGGATCGGGTTGACGATCCACTCCTCCGAGTTGTCGGGCACGTCGATGTACTCGCCCCTGTCGAGATCCACGACCCTGTACGTGTCGTGCCGGCCGGGGTACGTCGTGTGGAAGGACAGCCTGCCGTGGAGGGGCTCGCCGAGCCTGGACCATGCCGTGTTCACGGCGAAGCGGTGCATGTCCAGGTTGCGATCGTCCTCCGCCGCGTAGTCGCCCACCCACACGGCCCTGACGTCCCCGTGCCCCGCCGTGACCTCCGCCATGACGTCCAGGACGCTGTTGGGGAACCTGTTGCCGATCCAGGCGTGCTCCATCAGCTTCAGGCCGTTCCCCATATCATGGGGGGAGTACCAGCGCATCTCGGGGGAATCGCCGTCCGCGTCCGAGAAGACGCAGGCGAGGTGGTACTGCCCCATCACTCCCCACCCCCTTCGGACATGTCGCTGAGGACCGAGCACATGTGCCCGCTCATCTCCCCGAAGCCGTCCGCCAGCGCATCGTGCAGGGCGAACAGCCCCCTCGTGCGATCCCTGTACTCCCCGGAGGATCCGCCCATGGCGATGCCGAGGGCGCCTGCGATGCAGCAGTACTGCTCCAGGCACACGGCGAGCCCCGCCAGCATGGTGTTGATGCATACCTCGTTGTCGCCGAGGATCCCGAGGAGCCTGCGTGTCGCATCCATCCTCTCCTCCACCGTGCCACCCGAGGTGGCCTCGAGGACGAGGCCCCTGATCGCGTCTATGCTCCTGTCCCGCCCCTCCCTGTCCAGGAGGACGCGCTCCCGGGTCACCTCGACGGGCATCCCATGCAGCTCGACGCGGAGGGTGTCGTCCACTCCGTGGATCCTGTACTCGGGCATCACTCCCCACCTCCGAGGAAGCCCCCCATCGCGGCGAACATGTGATCCGTGAATGCCTCGAAGGCCCTGTCGAGCTCCTCCATGGCATCTACCATGGCCTCTGCGAGCCGGGAGCACCCCTCCGCGTCGTCCGTGAGCATGAACGAGGCGGTCGATGTGACCACCCCGAAGATGGGCATGCAGGCACGGATGCCCGCCATCAGCCTCTGCGTGGCCTCGCCGTACTCCGCGATCAGCCCGACCATCTGGGTGAGATCCTCATGGGAGGGGGGCATGTCCATCCCGAGGAGCATCTCCCCGACCCTGTCGAACGCCTCGTGTGCCTCATCGGGGTCGAACCCGAAGTCCTCCCCGCAGACGATCCCGGGGATGTTCACCATCATGATGGCGGGCCTGCCGACCCCTGCGATGATTTCGTTACCGTTCTCCATGTTCTCTCTTCCTGTCATCTCCTTTCTCTCCTGTGTCGTGGAAGGGGTTTGGGTAAGTGGTTTCAGAGGAGCTCCACCGTGAATGCGAGGCGACGGTCGTCGGCACACGCATGCGACCAGGATCCGTCCGTCATCAGGGCATCCACCATGAGGATCACGTCGTCTGCCGTGACCCTGGTCATCAGCCCCCTGTCGAGGATCGCCGCGACGAGCTCGTCGAGGCTCCAGCAGCATGCCCTCACCACCTCGTAGCCGTCGATGGTCAGGTTCGTCCTGAGTGCCATCACGCGTCCCTCCTGATGGAGGTCCCCGCTCCGAGGTCGATCGATTCACCCACGGCCATCCTCTCCAGCTCGTCGGCCACGAGGATGTCCCAGAGCTCCCCGCTGAGCTCCGACCAGTCGTGCCCGACCCTGGACTCCGCACGGACTGTGGCCATGCAGATGAACTCGACGACGGATTCCTGACCGTTGGTCGTGATCTCGCGGTCGAGTGCGAGGTTGATTATGGTGAATCTGTCCCCGCCGTGGAGGGCGCGTGCGACCTCCACAGGGGAACCCCTGAGCTCGGTGTCGGTGAAGACGGGTTTCCCGTCCTCCCCGATTCTAGTTGTGTCCCTCAATGTGTATCTGGATTCCATTGTCTTACTCCTGTATTTATATGTAAGATGTTTGAGTATATATGGTTTGTTGTGGGGTCAGAATCTCTCCATAGTGTACCTGAAACCCCTCCGCCTCGTGGTCGCCCTGCCCGTGTCCCTGGATCCATTCAGGAGGTTCTCCATGATGGAGACACACGAGCTGTCCAGGGACTCCAGGATCTCCAGGGGCAGTTCATCCCGGATGTCGTCCACGGTCCACCCGGCGTCGAAGCTCAGGGAGTACATGTGGGAGTGATCGAGGGATTCGATGGTGAGGACCCTCACATCATCGGGCATCAGCACGCTCCGGGAATGGATCCTGTCGAGGTACAGGTCGCAGCGGATGCCGCCGCAACTGCCTTCGCGCACCTCCGCGACCTCCGCGATCGGGGCCCGGGCCTCGTACGGTATCTCCGCGCCGCAGTGGCACCTGGAGACGAACCTGGTGATGAGGCACGGGGAACCCTTCACGGATTCCACTCTGGTGGATCCCGGAACCGCTCCGGGACGGGTCGAACGGCTGCCCACAACTGGGGCATGTGTGGTCCTCGAAGAACGTCATGTCGATCAGTACTCCTCGGGGAGGAGGAGGGTCGTGCGGGACCTGTCCCATTCCGTGATGATCCAGACCTCGTCGTGGCCCCCGATCCGGTACGAGGAGTGGACCCTCTCGGGGCACTCGGGGTCGAGTGCCTCCTCGTTCAGGAGGCGGTCCTCCTCGCAGAGGTCGCCCCAGTCACCCGTGGCGTGCCTGTGGACCAGGCGGATCAGTTGCAGCTGACCGACGATGCCGTCGTTGACGAGATCATTGACCCCGTGTGTGACGAACACCTGCCCCAGGGGCAGGAGATCGTCGG
Source organism: Candidatus Methanomethylophilaceae archaeon (assembly GCA_045596945.1). Lineage (GTDB taxonomy): Archaea > Thermoplasmatota > Thermoplasmata > Methanomassiliicoccales > Methanomethylophilaceae > Methanoprimaticola. Next base: position 5,806 of record JAZODL010000254.1, read on the forward strand.
TGCTCAATCCCAGTGCCTTGAATGTGGAAACCATATCCATCTTCTTTCTCTCCTGTGTTGTGGAAGGGGTTTGGAGAGGGTTTGGTGGGCGCGGGTGGCGGGGGTACCGCTTCCCCGCGGATCGTCGGGGTCACCTCTCGAGGCACTCGACGTGCATCGGGTACACCCTGCCCCCGTGGGGGAGCAGGAGGTACATGCCGTCGCCGTACCCCTCCGCGAACCTGTCGAACAGGTCGCGTTCATCGAAGGGGGTGTTCCCCTCGTAGTATCTGTCCATGGAGGACTGCAGGAAGGAATCGTCCGCTTCGTAGGTGAAGTCGATGAGGACGGTGCGGAGACCGTCGCGGAGGTCGTACCTGACCGTGAAGTCCCTGCCGACCCTCCACCTGCGGTCGAGTTCGTCGGCGAAGAAGGCGAGGAACGCTCTCCTCGTGATGCCCGGGGTTGGCACGGTCAGGACGACCGTGACGTCGATCCACAGAGGTGTGCCCGAGGATTCGAAATCCCTGTCGAACATGTCGCATGCGTTCAGATAGCTGTCCAGATATGCCGTGTTGCTGTCCATGGTATCTCTCCTGTGTCGTGGAAGGGGTTTGGGTAAGTGGTTGGAGTGAGATGCGGGGGAGTCCCTGTCATGGCGGTTCGTCGCTCATGCGACCTCACCCTCCATGTCGCGGACGAGTCTGGCGCGGACGACCTCCGCGTTGTCCCTCCTGAGGGTCCTGGCGAGCTCCTCCATGGAGATCACGACGACCTCGCCGTCCACCTGTTCCCTGAGGAAGGACTTCACCTCGGCATCACTGCCGAAGAACTTCCCCCCGAGGTAGATGCCTCTCTCCGAGGACACGTCGCACTCCGATGGCACGGAGCACACCTGGGAGAACATCGAGGCACGGCAGAAGGAACCGTCCACGAACGGGATTGTGACCCTGTTCGCATTGAACGGCTCGTTCGACCCGAGGACCTCCACGGTCGTCAGGACGACCTGCCTGCATCCCGGGAGGTACGCGGTATCCGCTGCCGAGAGTGCCACGGTGTACCCCTTGGATCTCAGGATGAGGATTGCCTTGATGACCTCCTCTGCGCACAGCCTGTACTGTTCCAGGGTCGTCCCCGCCCATATCGCACAGTCCACGACCACGTGGACGGAGCGGGACGGGGAGCGCACCGACTTGGAGCGCACCATGCACTTGGGGGAACCGCTGAGGTACCTCCCCATGGATACGCGCTGTCCGCACACGTCGTGCCTCTGGATGATTTCGTGCTCAATCTGGCACACGATGTTCTCCGCGAAGTCCTGGATGCTCCTCTCCAGCTCGGGGACCTTGCCACCCTCCGAGAGGTTGCGGATGAGCGTGTTCCTGGACCTCCAGGACTGCCCGTAGAAGGAGGGCCTGTAGTTGGTCCTGGTGCCCTGGATGAACCCGTAGTCCATGCCGGGGGTGCGGATGCGACGCTCCGACACCACGTCGCACATCTCCATGGGACTGGAGAAGTGCTCATGGACGAGGTGCGCCTTGGCGCCGTCGCGGTTTAGGATGTCGCACTCGCGGTGGAACATCAGTTGCACCTCCCGAGGATGTGGACGAGCTTGCCCGCCCTGGCCTTCTCCAGGATGGTCTTAAGGGTGTTCACGTACCCGTTGCGACCCTTCATGAGCGGGAGTATCGTTGCGAGCTGTGTCGCGTTGATGTTCAGCTTCGCGAGGAAACTGCGGATGAGGATGGCTTCCAGGTCCATCCCCGCCTTCACCTGCTTGGCTATCGCACCCTCCACCCTGTACGAGGGACAGAATGTCGGAAGGCCCTTGGAGATACACACGTCGCGCCACTCGTTGATGAAGTCCACGAGCTTCTCATCCCCGAGTGCGACGGCCAGGTCGATGCGCCTGTCGTACCCGACGTAGACGAACTCGAACCTGTCGAGGAACGCGTCGTTCATCTTCACCGCGTTGGGATATCTGAAGTCCCCGCCACGGCCGTTGGTGTTCCCGCTGGCCATGATGCAGAAACCCTTCTTGGCACGGATTCTCTCCCTACCCTTCGGAGTCACCTCCCCGTGGCTGGCCACGGAGTTCATGGCGCCTATCTCATCGGGGTTGCCCGTATCGACCTCGTCCAGGATGAGTGGGACGCCCTTCTCCATGGCCCTGACCACGGGCGTGGTCGTGAACTGGCCGTTCGCATCGACGTATCCTGTGATGTCCATGCACGCGTCCTTGATGCACCCGAGCAGTTCGTAGTCACCCCTGAGCTTCATGGAGATGTGCTCCAACATGGTGGTCTTACCCGTTCCAGGCGGGCCGTAAAGGAACACGTTGAACCCCATGGAGATAAGGGCGAACACCTCCTCGTATTCGGCGGGCTTCATGTAGTCGTCGGGGGTGTCGTCGTCCTCAGAATCCTCCACGGGCTCCTCCACGGGCTCCTCCTCGGTTGGCTCGGGCTCCCCGACTGGTTCGGGCTCGGGCTCGGGCTCGGGCTCGGGCTCGGGCTCCCCGACTGGCTCGGTGGGCCCGTCGATGTGCTTGGGAGGGTTGGATTTGAGGTACGTCCTCACCGCCCTCTCGCCCATGGTCGCCACACCCTTCCAGGTGTGTGCGAGAATGGGAGCGTAGGCCATGATGGCCGATGCGGTGTGGATGAACCCGTCCATGTGGTCGGAGTAACCCCTGTCCCTCAGTTCGGACGCGACGGTGTCTATGAGCTTGGCGAACTTCACATCCGAGCGGATGGATGCGAGTCCTCCGATGTCCCCCTTCATGATTTCGGGGTCGTTTTCAATCACCGTAACAAGGCCGTTCCTGAGCAGTTCAATCTGCTTGCTGTCGAAAACTGTCATCTTGATCTCTCCTGTGTATCCTTTCTCTTTCTCTCATTCGTTCGTCTACCCGCCCTCACTCGTCCCAGAACTCGCTGGGCACGACCGACTTGTACTCCACCTTGGTCCTCATCTCCAATCCGAGGGACAATGCGTATTGTTCGGTCGTCATCCCCTTGGAGCGGGCCATGTCGTGGAACATGGACTGCGTGGGCTTGAATGTCGCATGAAACTCATCCACTGCGTCGTCCCTCATGGACTCGAAGTCCTCGGGGGCTATCCTCGCATAATCCTTCAGTGGTATGTCTGCCTTGACGTGGCACTCAAACCTCACCTCCGATACGGGGTCGGTGTACGACCTCTCGGTCACACTGGGGTCGTTCATAACCATCCTGATTGCGTAATCCTTGGCGTTCTTGGCCCTGGCGAGTGCGATTTCAAGCGAGTGTACGGTCATTATTGCGTTGATGGCGTTGTTGACCTTCTTGTCAAATTCGGTTGTCTCCTGAGTCATGTCCATTCACCTCTTGTTATAACGGTTATCAGTAAGTGGTTTGCATCCACGTGGACGTGCCACGATGGAATAGGTGTAGCCGTCCATGAACAGCTCCATGTCGGGGTTGTTACGTTGGACTATCTCTATCACTCTCATAACCTTGGAGAGTGACAGAGGGGATGTTCGAATGTCTATCAGTTTGATGCAGTGATTGTACACTTTCAACCTCCACGTCGCTGGAACCTGTCCATGCGACTCGATGGGGTAGGACGGGGGTGGCGTTGTGCGTCCCGTCGTGGTACTGGTGTGTCGTTCACAATCCTATAATGAATCGGCCATAGGGATTATCCCGAACGAGTCGGGGTTATTCCCATGGGATGGATACCGTTGCATCGGTTTTAGGACGTACCACGCAAACCCCCCGAGTTCCCGATGTGGATGTCGTGCGGACGATGTCGGACGGGATGCGACGGTACGGACATGACGTGTCAAATCCAACCCGCATCCTCGTCCCATCCGCATCCATCCCCGTCGTTCCGACGGGGGCCGTGGATGGTCTTATCGTATCCCAGTGAATCCCGACCCCACGCGCGGGTTGTCAGTCCGCGGGTCGGGATTATGGAACACGTCCCGATGCATCGACGGGCCCGCTGGTGTTCAACTGTCGGCGCCCTTGGGCCCGACAGCAAACCCGTGGCCGTCCTCGGCCATACCCGTCGCTGGATGAAGATTGAATTTGAGGGGTATATATAGGTTACGGGTGTGATATGAATGTGATATTTACCCCTGTGCCGTGCCAACCCCTCGCCATACGGGGAGGGGGAGGGGTCTGATCGAGGGGGGCTATCGCATCCACCTCTTCCCCCCTCCCCTCCCCATATGTACCCCCACCCATACACTCCCATGTGTCCCGTCCCATGGATCCCGTGTGCCACGCCCCCTGGGCACCACGTGCCAGACCATGCCCCGTACCACGTGCCCCACGTGTGCCGTGCCCCGCCCGTGCCAAAGTCGGAGGCCAAGCGGTCTTAGGAAGA
>JAZODL010000255.1:0-14561 GCA_045596945.1 Candidatus Methanomethylophilaceae archaeon
CCATCTGGGCGCCTCCACCGTCGAGGCGCAGGAGAGGGTCGCGGTGGAGATCGCCGAGCACGCGGTCATGTACCTCAGGGACAACGTCGTCTCCAACGCCATCAACGCCCCCCGTGGGACCCTCGACGCCGATACCGAACCCTATCTCCCCCTCATGGAGAGGATGGGCAGGATCGTCCAGCAGATGGTCGGCAACCATCCCCTCGACAAGCTCGAGGTATCGTACTGCGGCACCCTCGCCGGCAAGCAGACGAAGCTCTTGACCGTCAGCGCCGTCATCGGCTACCTCAAGAACATCCTCGGGGAGGCCAACATCATCAACGCGCTCCCCGTCGCGAAATCCAAGGGCATCGAGATCTCCGAGACCAGTAACGACACCGCGAAGGACTACGCGAGCGTCGTGGAGCTGAGGTTCACCTCCCAGGGCAGGGTCCGTTCGCTCAAGGGGACCGTCATCGGAGGTCAGCCCAGGCTCGTCGGTGTCGACGAGTTCGACTTTGACATCCCCCTCAGCGGGGATATGATGTACCTGCAGTACGCAGACACCCCCGGAGTCATCGGAATCGTCGGTAATGCCCTCGGCAACAGGGGGGTCAACATCGCGCAGATGTCCGTCGGAAGGTCCGGCGACCGTGCATCCATGGTCCTGACACTCGACAACAACGTGTCCGAGGACATTGTCGCCGAGATCGCCGAGGCCGTGGGCACAGAGGACATAAGGTTCCTCGACGTCGTGGAGTGATACCATGGGAATCGTCACCGTCGATGACCTGACCCAGGCCATCAAGAACAGCATCGACAACTCCCGTGGCATGGTGGAGGAGCAGGCCTACGAGCTCGCCCATCACGTGCTGAACTTCTTCGGGTACTCCGACAGGATAATCGACAACATCCTGGAGCCCGAGGACCGCGATGCGTTCTACATGCTGGAGGATGCCGGAATCCTGACCACCGAGAGGGAGGAGACCACCCTCTACGACGGGAGGGAGTGGAGGATCCACTACTGGCTGTTCAAGAGGGACCGCATAGAGGCCCTGATGGCCGACGTCAAATCCGATTCCGGCGACGATCTCCAGGAGGAATCCATCTACGCCGATCTCCCCGACGACATCTGGCGCAGGGGCGGCGACGCCGCCTGACCCGATGGACATCTTCCCCTACGAACCCCGTGCGGGTCAGAGGGAACTGATCGGTTTCATAGACCGGGCGGTTCGCGAGGGGAGATGCGCCGTCGTGGAGGCGGGTACGGGTACGGGCAAGACCGTTTCGTCCCTCTGCGGTGTCCTCCAGTTCGCGAGGGACCGTGGGATGAAGGTCCTGTACCTCACACGCACCAAATCACAGCAGAAACAGGTTATCAGGGAGGCGGCCGCCCTGAGATGCGACACACTGTGTGTCGGCGTCCAGGGCAGGTCCGCCTCGTCATGTCCCCTTATGAGGGACGATCCGGACCTCGCCTCGGGGACCCCGGACGAGATCTCCCGCCTCTGTTCCGAGTACAAGCGCCGGGACGACGGAGGGTGCCACTGCAAGTTCTACGAGAGGATAGAGTCCGTCGACATAGGGGACTGGGTCCGTGCCATACATGACGGCCACCTGGGGCCGGAGGAGTTCTCACGCATGTGCGAGGATGCGGGACTGTGCCCCTACGAGATGGTGAAGTACGCCCTTCCACACGCGGATATAGTAGCCGTACCCTACCCGTTCGTCTTCATGCCCCATGTCCTGGACAGGTTCATCGAGTGGACCGGCGTCCCCCTCGACCACACGGTGCTGATCATAGACGAGGCCCACAACCTCCCGGACTACCTCCGCGACGTCCAGACCTATGAGTACAGCAGGGCGGCAATGGCGCTAGCCGAGAGGGAGGCCAGGGAACACGGGGACCCCGAGGTCCACGAGGGGATAACGGTGTCCGATGTCGCGGCCGTGCTGACGGAGGTGCTGGCCTTCGCGGAGAGGGAGTACCTCATCGACGAGGACGGGATGCTCCCGCCATACATGCTGCAGGACGAGCTCATGGACAGGCTAGGTGTGACCACAGTAGCGCTGTCCCGCATATGCAAGGCCATGGAGGAGATAGGCGACGGTATTGCCGAGAGGAGGAAGCAGCGTCGCAAGCTCCCCCGTTCATACATCCTGTCCATGTCCAGGTTCATACAGTTCTGGTTGGACAGCGACGACGACATGTACGTGAGGCTGGTGGTGGGAGGGGACAACCCGAAGTTCCAGTCGTACTGCATGGATCCGAGGGGAGCCTCCGACCCCATCAACCGCTGCTTCTCCTCGGTCCACATGTCCGGCACCCTGGAGCCCCTGGATGCGTACTGCGAGGAGTTGGGCATAGACCGTCCGGCGAAGCTGTCGCTCGGGGGCATCTTCCCCCCGGAGAACATGGTGAGGCTCTACACGGATGAGGTGTCCATGAAGTACGAGGAGAGGTTCGTGGAGGAGAACTACGAGCGCCTGTTCGGGATGCTGGTCGACACCGTGAACTCGGTCACGGTCAACACCGCCGTCTTCTTCCCATCGTACCAGTTCATGGACCGGATGGTCGACGACGGTCTCGTGCCCTCCCTCGGGCGTGATGTGTATTTCGAACGTCGCGGGATGCCCCAGTCGGAGCTGATGGAGGTGTTCGACACGTTCCGTTCATCGGAGGGCAGCGTGCTCTTCTGCATAACGGGGGGTAGGATCAGCGAGGGTCTGGACTTCCCCGACAAGAGCCTGGAGCTCGCTGTGATCGTGGGGATACCCTATCCCAGGCCCACGGCCCGGCTCAGGGCGTTGAAGCGCTACTACGACATACGCTTCGGTGACGGGGTGCTGTTCACGACGGTGGTCCCCACCGCCCGCAGGATGAGACAGGCGATGGGTCGTGTGATACGTTCCGAGACCGACCGCGGTGTGGCTGTGGTCCTGGATCGCAGGCTGTCCGGCCTGCCCATGATGGATGCGGTCCTCTGCAGGGACATACCCGTCGCGGTCCGTTCGTTCTTCGAATCCGGACCTGGACAACAATTATAAACGGCGACCGACAGTCGCCCCCATGGAGATTACCATAGACGAGGACGTGAGGAACCTGATCGTCTCCGAGGGCCGCGACTACCGCATATGCACGGCCTGCATGGGTCCCGCGCTCGTCCCCACGACCGTGAAGGGCCCCAAGGAATCGGACATCAAGATCCCCGTCGGGGACAACTTCCTCTACATATCCCGCATACAGGCGATGTACATAGACAACGTGTCAATGGATATGCTGTACGACAGCGACGACATCGATTCCTGTCCCGCGTTCTACACCCGCAGACAGTACCTCTGATGGTTCAGATCAGGTGTGCGGCTTCCGCCGAGGCCTTCGCCATCGCATCCAGGTCCACAGCGGCGTCGAACGACAGCACCTTGTCGGGGGCGGCCTCGGTTATCGGTTTGAACGGGACGATGGTGCAGCCCGCGGTCGGACGGATGGAGATGTCGTATGTGCCTATGGCCTTGGCCACGGCCTCTATCTCGAGCTTGTCCATGCCTATGAGGGGTCTGGCCACGGGGAAGTCCAGGCCGATGTTCTCCGACCTGATGTTCCTGAGGGTCTGGGATGCCACCTGTCCGAGGGAATCGCCCATGATGATGCCGTCGGCTCCGAGCCTCACAGCCAGTTCCCTGGCGGTCCTCTGCATGATCCTCTTGCACATCACGCACTGGTAGTTCCTCTCGCATCTCTCGCTTATCGCCTGCTGATTCGGACCATGGGGAGCCGTGTACAGGGGGAACTCCCTACCGGTGACCTCCCTGAGGCGCTCGGCGATGGCGACGACCTTTTCGATGCTGGCGTCGTCCGTGTACGGACGGTTGTCCATGTGGAGGAGGATGACCTCGGCCCCGACCTCGCTCATCTTGTAGGATGCCACGGGAGAGTCGATGCCGTCGGAGATGAGTGAGACGTACCTCATCTTCCGCACCGTCAGATCCTGACGTTCCCGTAGTCGTCTGCGAGCTTCCTGGAAACACTGGTCCTGCATTCGGGACAGGACAGCCCGTTGCCCTTCCTGACGAGCTCGGTCTTGCACTTGTTGCAGAGCGACCTTATGACTCCGAGGTGATCGTCCTTGGTGGTGAGCTGCAGCGAGGGTTTGGTCCCGGTGACCCTGGCCCTGATGTAGTCCCCCTTCCTGAGCTCCTTGGAGACATCGTCGGTGTAGCCCTGCGAGATCTTGGAGACGTGGATGGTCGCATAGGTCTCGCCGCCGAGTGTCCTGTCGACTCCGGATTTGGCCACGACGTCGGCGGTCGCCATGGTGTTCCTGATGTCTGCCACCACGGCGTAGACTATGTCCCCCTCCCTGAGGACGTTGGGCGGGTTGGGGGAGACGACTCTTGCGACACAATCGGAGTCGTCGAGTTCGAGGACGCCTATCTGGGAGGCGTAGATAATGCCGTTCTCGGCGAAGGTGCCGTCCGCGGCGAGGTACTCCTCCTCGACCGCGACCTCGTCACCGGGGAACACTAAATTGGAATCCGTCATCATGAATCACCTTATGTTGACGACTGCCACATCAACAGTCTTCTTAGTCTTCGTATGGAACACGAATGTATGAGGGATTTCGTACTTATAGATTTTAGAGAACGCCACGGACCTGCCCCTGCGCTCGCAGTACTCCTCCACGAACCCCACGGTCTCGGCCATGTGTATGGAGTACACGCACTCCGCCATGTCCATCGCCCTGTCCAGGAACGGTCTGTCCGCATTGCGGTTCTGGCATCCGAACGGCGGATTCATGAACACGGTGTCCGCGACGTCGTCCACCTCCGATACGTCGCTCAGGATGAACCCGACATCCGCACCGGCGGACTCCGCGTTCGAACGGGCGGTGCGCAGCGCCGACTCCGACACGTCGTAACCCGTGACCATCCCCGCACCGAGCATCCATGCCCCTATGGAGAACATCCCGGTGCCACATCCCAGGTCGACGACCTTCATCCCGGCGACGTCCCCCCTGCGGTACGCGTCGAACAGGATGTCCGCGGCCATCGTGGCAGGGGTCATGTACTGCTCGAGGACGGGGTCGGGAGATTCGAAGTTCCTGACGGACTGCAGGGCCATCTCCAGATCCTTCCTCTTCATCATGGTGGAGTCGGAGTGGTTGTTGTTAACTGTTTCCCAGGATGTGGCTGGATGTCATATCCATTTGTATCCGGTTTACCGTCGAGGTGCCGTTCCGACTGCTTCTGGACCCCTTCCGTTTAGCCTGGCTTAAACGTTAAATATGATGTAAGGCTAATGCGTGCCAAGGATGTGCCTACCGGGTTCAGATGTCGATGGTAGGTGCGTTCAACCCTAACAAACGGTTTACCCGGACAGGGTGATTATCCCGGTTCGGGGATACATACCATCCATCGTGTTTCTCCGCCCCATGACAAGTTAAATACCCGAAGGGGATTTGCAACATGCATACAAGTGTGTGCACCTCGTAAGAGGGGGTATACCACTGTCTAAGATCAAAAGGGCAATTATCAGTGTTTCCGACAAGAACGGAATCGTGGATTTCGCTAAAGAGCTGTCGTCCGCCGGAGTGGACATCATCTCCACGGGTGGTACGTACAGGCTCCTGAAGGAGAACGGTATCGATGTCACGGAGGTTTCCGACGTCACGGGCTTCCCCGAGATGCTCGACGGCCGTGTCAAGACCCTCCACCCCAGGGTCCACGCAGGGATCCTCGCCCGCAGGGATGTCCCCGAGCACATGGATGCCATCAGGGAGAAGGAGATCGAACCCATCGATATGGTGGTCATCAACCTCTACCCCTTCAAACAGACCGTCCTCAGGGAGGGTGTGGAGTTCGAGGATGTCGTGGAGAACATCGACATCGGCGGACCCAGCATGATCCGTGCCGCCGCCAAGAACTACGAGTCCGTCGCTGTCGTCACGGATCCTTCCCAGTACCCCGAGATCATCGAGCAGCTGAGGGCCGACGGCGAACTGTCCCTCGACCTCCATCAGAGGCTCATGGCCGAGGCGTTCGTCGCGACCGCAAACTACGACGCCATGATCGCCTCCCGTATGTGGGGCGAGTTCTGCACAGGTTTCCCCGCTTCGTTCCCCGTACCCATGGAGAAGGTCGAGGACCTCAGGTACGGTGAGAACCCCAATCAGGCCGCCGCGTTCTACAAGGACCCCTTCACCCCCGGCACCACCGTCGCCAAGGCCGAGCAGCTCCACGGGAAGCAGCTCTCCTACAACAACATCCTGGACCTCGACAAGGCGCTGGACATCTGCATGGATTTCGAGAAGCCCACGGCCGTCGTCATGAAGCACACCAACCCCTGCGGACTCGCCTCCGCGGACAACATCTACGATGCGTTCATGACCGCGTACAACGTCGATCCCCTCTCCGCATTCGGATGCGTCATCTGTCTCAACAGGAACTGCGACGTCAAGACCGCCGAGGAGATCTCCCAGCACTTCGTCGAGGCCGTCATCTGTCCCGACTACGAGGAGGGCGCGGCGGAGATTATGGAGGCCAAGAAGAACATCCGCCTCCTCAGGACGAACGCACCCATCTGTCCCGACGCCAAGCACAGGGAGTACAAGATGAAGAAGGTCCAGGGCGGAATCCTCGTCCAGACCGACGAGGACGTCCTCATCGATCCCAAGAACCTCACCGTCGTCACCGAGCGCGCACCCACCGAGGAGGAGATCCACTCCCTCCTGTTCGCATGGAAGCTCGCGAAGCACGTGACCTCCAACGCCGTGGTGTACGTGAGGGGCGAGCGTGCCGTGGGTATCGGTGCCGGTCAGATGAGCCGCGTGGACTCCGCGAAGATCGCGACCATGAAGGCGAATGAGCCCACCGAGGGATGCGTCATGGCATCCGATGCGTTCTTCCCCTTCAGGGACGGGGTCGACGAGGCCGCACGTGCCGGCGTCACCGCGATCTTCCAGCCCGGAGGCAGCATCAGGGACCAGGAGGTCATCGATGCGGCCAACGAGCATGGCATGGCCATGGTGTTCACCGGATGCCGTGTGTTCAGGCACTGATTTTGAAAATAGAGGGGGCAACCCCTCCGTAAAACCCTTTCTGTGGTCTCTCAGACCTGTTTGTTGGTCTCGATCTCGGAGATGAGCTCGTCGGGGAGGATGGGCTTTCCCTCGGCCTTCCTCTTCATGTGCCCCCCGGGTCCGCCACGTGCGACCCTGGCGTTCTCTATGCATTCGGGGTCATCGCATACGAATGCGGCGTAGACTATGTTCTTGCAGGTCTTGCCGCAGAACTCGCAGGTGTAGTCTTCCAGGTTGAGTGCCATGGGTGACCATTGTCGGCATCGGATTAATAACCCTCTCCGACTGGACTCACTCCACGTCCATCGAGAACTGGACCGAAGGTGCGGAGTGGGTGAGGCATCCCATGGATATGATGTCCGCCCTGCCGACGTAGTCCCCTATCCTGTCGAGGTCCATGTTCCCGGAGGCCTCGATCAGTATGCGCGGGTTGATGTCCCTCACGCGGTCGCGGAGCTCGCCCGTCTCCTCCGGACCCATGTTGTCCGCCATGATTATGTCCGCGCCCATCTCGGCCGCGGTGACGGCATCCTCCACGGACGAGACCTCCACCTCCACCTTTATGTAGAACGGTGCCGCCGAGACGAGCTCCATCGCCCTGCGGACGGATCCGCACGCGGCTATGTGGTTGTCCTTGACCATGATCATGCTGTCAAGTCCGTGTCTGTGGGGATCACCTCCGCCGAGGGCGACGGCCTTCTTCTGGTACTCCCCGAACCCGGGGGTGGTCTTCCTGGTGGCCGCGATGACGACCCTCCCTCCGGTGCGCTCCACGGCCGCGGAGGTGAGGGTGGCTATGCCGCTCATGTGCATGAGGAAGTTGAGGGCGGTCCTCTCGGCGGTGACCAGTCCCCTGAGGGGGCCGGTCACCGTCAGGATCCTGGTTCCGCGGGCCACGCGTTCCCCGTCGCGGACGTGGGTCTCCACGGACGCTCCGACATGGACGAGTATGGCCACGGCCTCACCGAGTCCGGCGACGACCGCATCCTCCTCGCAGGTGATGTAGGCGGTCCCGTCCCTGTCGGGTACGGTCAGCAGGGTTGTGATGTCGCCCCTTCCGATGTCGGCATCGAGGTATGCCGTGGGATCCATGCTCACACGTCCAGTTCGAACTCCTTGCCGGTCTCGGGGAATATCACGTTGTAGTCCTCGAGGTCGGGGAGGAAGAGGTCGCGGGTCTCGGAGTGCATCATGATGACGTTCTCGGGGTCGCATGCTTTGATGAAGTCCACGATCTGCCCGTGGTCCGCGTGTGCGGAGAAGTCGTACTTCTGGATCTCGCACTCGACCTTCACGACCTCCCCGTCGATCTTCACGCATCCCTGCTCCATGAGCAGCCTTCCGTTGGTGTCCTCCGCCTGGTATCCGACGAGCAGGACGGCGCTCTTGGGATCGTTCCTCAGGTAGTTGAGGTAGCCGAGGACGGGTCCCCCATCCAGCATGCCGCCCGTAGTGACGATGATCTGACCCTTCTTGGCGGTGTTGCGGGAGTTGACGTTCCTGACCTCGTTGAACTTCCTCTTGGCGGCCTTGAGGTGCTTGATGTCCTTGATGTACTCGGGGTAGTCGAGGAACAGGCGGGTCACGGACCTGCCCATGCCGTCGACCCACATCTCGTAGCCGAGGTTCCTGAGCAGGAGCATGATCTCCTGGGTCCTTCCGTTGGCGAAACAGGGGATCAGGACGGTTCCGCCCCTGTCGATGACCTCGTCGATCTTGGCGAGGAAGGCCTTCTCGGTCTCCTTCCTGGGGACGTGGTAGCGTCCGCCGTACGTGCCCTCGATGAAGAGGTTGGTGCAGTCATGGGGTCTGGCTGCACCCACGAGTCTCTGGGACTCGGTGTGGATGTCCCCCGAGTAGATCGTCGTGCAGTCGCGGGAGAACTCGAACATGGCCGCACCGGGTATGTGTCCCGCGTCGTGCATCTTGACGTCCACGTGGTTGATGCTGATCTCGTCGTCGTAGGTCATGGGGACGACGGCCTTCATGGTCCTCTCTATGTCCCCTGACGAGTAGGGCTGCACGTAGTCCTCCGCCTTGGCGATCTTGAGGGTGTCGTACATCATGATCTCGGCGACCTCGGCCGAGAGGGGGGTCGTGAACAGGTCGCACTGGTTCTTCCCGCACACCTGGGGGATCATCCCGCAGTGGTCGAGGTGCGCGTGGGTGAGGAACGCGTAGTCTATGCGGGGTGCCGGCAACGGGAACTCCGGCGGTTTGGTCGGGCTGAGTCCGTACTCCACGAGGACGGTCATGCCGTCCCCCTCCATGGTCATCCCCATGCGTCCGACCATGTCGGCTCCGCCGAGGAATTTGAATTTCATCTTCATTGATATCAGCTCCTTTTCGTGTTCCGCCTCCGAAACCGGAGGACTTTGTGAAAGGAGGCTCAAAACGCCTCCCTTGACTGTGATGATGATACAGGGCTCTCCTTCACCCCATATTATAAAGGCAATAGTGGTTATTTGAACGGGGTATATTTAACTTCCTACATTTCCGGCGACCCGCACCCGGTGTCGGAACAGACCCCCTGACAAATCCTTTAATCCGACTACCCCCGTACACTGCCCATGGGATCGCTCGACAGGAGGACTTCCAGCGGTGTGGGTATGTTGTCCGCACTGCTGTTCTTGGCGGCAGGCGTGCTGGTCATGGTGGGTGCGAAGGCGCCCCTGCTGTACGTTCTGACAGCCGCAGGTGTGCTGGGTGTGGTGCATGCGGTGGGCATATTGGCCCCGCAGGGCAGATTCATCCACAGGATAAGTGGGGTCATGGTCGCCCTCGCGTCTTCGGCAATGGCCGTCGCCCCGTTCACCGGGGCATCGTCTGGCACTGTCATCGCGGTGGCCGGCATCCTCGCCGCCCTGGCGATGGCCGCGGATGCACTCGACCTCTGGGTCGGACGCATACTGGGCGGGATGTACATATCCGCAGGTGTCGCCGTCGTCGAGCTGATCGTGTCCGTCACAGCCCTGATGGGAGGTGGCGCGGTCGCAGGTGTCGCCGTCGCCCTGTTCGCGGTGTGGATCGCATCGTCCCTCCTGATAGGTGGCCTCCTGAAGGGGGAGGCCGTCGTGAGGGAGGCGGTCGTGGAGAACGTGCGCGACACGGAGAGGCAGGCCCTGGAACCCCGCAGGCCCACGGCCATACCCTCGCCGCGCGAGGAGACCGTCCGCACGGAGGTCAGGACCGAACACGTCCGGGAGAAGGTGGACCCCGAACCCGCCCCGGTCCATGAGCAGGCGACCGTTCCCGAGGAACCCGTCACAGTCGCACCCGCCAAGGCGCCGGCCCCCGTCGAAACCGTCGTCGCGGACCAGGTGGACACGCATTCCCCCGTCGAGGTGAAGGAGCCTGCGCAGGAGGCGCCCAAGCCCGAGAAGAAGCCCAACAACGACTTCATGTTGAAGCTCGTGTCCTCGAAGGATGCCAGCAGCAGGGCTGTGGCACCGAAGCAGACCCAGAAGGAACCGGAGGCCGCCCAGGAACCGGTCGTGATCATCCCACCCGCCCCGGTAGAGGCACCGGAACCGGTCCAGGATGCGGAGGGGTATGTGGAGGGATTCTGCGAGGATGATCCGTCGCCCGAGATCACCTACGAACCCGAGGTGGAGACGTCGGATGACCCGTCCGAGGTCCCCGGTCCCCAGGAGGGTGGAATCGATGCGGATGATGCATCCGAAACCGTCGATCGGACGATTGTCTCCATCGGAGGGGAGGGCCGCGCCGACGTCGAAGTTGATCAGGCCGCGGAGTGGGACGGCGCGTCCCCGGTCGAGGCGGATGTCATGGAGACGGGCCCCCCATCCGGATCGGAACAGGCTGTACATGACGACACGGGTGTCCCGGAGGAGGTCTCCGACGATCCCGATGTAAGTCAGGGGGCGACTGTCCCCGAGACCGTGGAGCAGGTCGACGAGACCGATGCGCCCGTCGATCGTCCATCCGAAACAGAGGCCCCCGTCCCCGAGACCGTGGAGCCCGAGATCCAGGTGGATGCCGAACCGGTTCCTGACGATGTACCCGAACCGGAGGCGGACCAGGACACGCCCGAAGCATGCGATCCGGTCGAACCGGCCGTGGAGGAGGTACCCGAGACGGAAACCGCTGTCCCGGAAACCGCAGAGGAGGCATCCGACGTGGAGGAGGTACCCGAGACCGATGTGTTCACAGACTACTCCCCCGAGGCCCTGGTCAGGAGGGCCGCATGGAACAAGGGCCTCCGTTGCAGGAGGGGGTACGGTGACCACAACATCCCAGTGGCATTCGTCAAGGGCAGGGTGGCGGTGTACGTGGAACCCGCGGATGCGGACCGTTCCATAGACGGCCTGCTCGTGTCCGAGGGATGGACCGTCCTCCGTTACGACGAGTCGGCCATCACCGATGGGAAGGCGGAGGGAGAGGAGATTCTCGCCGCCGTCAAGGCCAACATGCGCACCGTCAAGTCGTCCTCGAAGAAGAGGAAGACATCCAAGAAGTGACCGTCGGACGGGGGTCGGCCGACCCCCTCCCGGTCCGTTCGTCCCTTATAACCGCGCGCACCGACAATTAATAAATACGGACAGTCAATGCCCTTGGCAGAGGCTGATAACGTGTTTTGCTCATGCGGCTCAATGATGTTCCCCAAGGATGGGATGTATGTTTGCAACGCCTGCGGCGCCACCAAGGACATAGGTGGAAGGGCCGAGGTAATTTTGACAGATTCGAAGGACAGGGAGACCACCGTCATCACGGAGAACGTCGCCACCCTGCCCAAGACACGCATCCCCTGTCCCGAGTGCGGACACACGGAGGCGTACTTCGTCATAAGGCAGACCCGTGCCGCGGATGAGCCTGAGACGAGGATCTACCGTTGCTGCAAGTGCAACCACTCCTGGAGAGAGTACTGATCGGGGTGGGACACATGTTCTGCGCAGAATTGAAGTCGGACACCCTCAAGGGGATAGTCAACATCATCTCCACGCTCATCGACGAGGTCAAATTCACGATCACCCCCGAGGGGATGACCCTCAAGGCGGTCGATGCGGCCCACGTCGCGATGATTGAGATGGATGTCGGCAAGGGAGCGTTCGAGTCCTTCACGGCGACAGACTCCGAGATCGGACTCGACCTCGACAAGGTGAAGGGTGTCCTCAAGCTCGCATCCTCCGGTGACGTGATCAGGATGGAGCAGGACGAGTCCCACGGCAGGCTCGTGTTCAAGGTGGGCAACATCACCAGGCGCATGAACCTGGTCGACACCTCCAGCATGAGCGATCCCAAGGTGCCCCAGCTGTCCCTCACGGCGAACATATCGGTCTCCGTCGATGAGCTCCAGAAGGGCATACGTGCCGCAGACACGATATCCGACCACATCACCCTCAAGGCGGGAGCTGACTACTTCGAGCTCTCCTGCGAGGGGGACACGGACTCCGTCAGCCTCAGACTGGGCAAGGATGTGCTGCCCGCACTCGACACGGATTCCGAGGTCTGCAGCATGTTCCCCTTGGACTACTTCTCGAACATCGTCAAAGCGGTCCCCTCCGGTACGATGGTAAACATAGAGCTGGACAACGACTACCCTGTGAAGCTCCTCTTCGGACTCGCGGACGGGAACGCGAAGGTCAACTATCTCCTCGCACCCAGGATCGAGAGCGAGTGATTCAGATGAGCGACACCAGCATCGCCGAACTCGAGAACATCTCGAACAAGCTCAGACTGCATGTCGTGGAGATGACGTACGCGGCGAAGTCCGGACACCCCGGGGGATCGCTGTCCGCATCGGACCTGATGGCGGCCCTGTACTTCCGTGTGATGAGGCACGACCCCTCCAATCCCGCGTGGGAGGACAGGGACAGGTTCGTCCTCTCGAAGGGACACGTCGCCCCCGTGCTCTACGCGGCCCTCGCCGAGAGCGGCTACTTCCCCGTCGACGAGCTCGTCTCGCTCAGGAAGATGGGGTCGATGCTGCAGGGCCATCCGGTCCGTGGCAAGGTCCCCGGGGTGGAGATGTCCACCGGGTCCCTCGGACAGGGACTCAGCATGGCATGCGGTATCGCACTCGCCGGCAAGATGGACGGCAAGGACTACATGACGTACTGCCTCCTCGGCGACGGGGAGCTCCAGTCCGGACAGAACTGGGAGGCCGCGATGTTCGCCCGTCAGAACGGGTTGAACAACCTCGTCGCGATCGTGGACCGCAACCACCTCCAGATCACGGGCAACACCGAGGGAGCCGTCGGTCTGGAACCGCTCCCTGAGAAGTGGAAGGCCTTCGGTTGGAACATGCTCATGATCAAGGGCCACAGCATGAGGCAGGTGGTGGAGGCACTCGAGAAGGCCAGGACATCTTCCAGACCCACGGTGATAATAATGGACACCGTGAAGGGCAAGGGTGTGTCGTTCATGGAGAACAACGCCGGGTTCCACGGCAGGGCATGCAACGACGAGGAGTACGCCAAGGCGGTCCAGGAGCTCAGGGAGGTCATACAGTGAGCGGAAAGAAACTCGCACAGCGCAACTACTACGGCAAGGCACTGGCGGACCTCGCGTCCGAGAGGGACGACATCGTGGTCCTCGACGCGGACCTCGCCGGATCGACCAAGACCTCCGATTTCCAGAAGGTGTGCCCCGAGAGGTTCGTGGAGGTCGGCATCGCGGAGCAGAACATGGTCGGCATCGCGGCCGGTCTCGCCGCCTCCGGGAAGACCGCCTTCGCATCGACGTTCGGCGTCTTCGCCACCGGCAGGTGCTGGGAGCAGATCAGGCTGGCCGTCGCGTACCCGAGGCTCAACGTGAAGATCGTCGCCACGCACTGCGGTATCAGCGTGGGTGAGGACGGGGCGTCCCATCAGGCGCTCGAGGACATATCCATCATGCGTTCCCTCCCAAACATGACCGTCATCGCACCTGCGGATGCGTACGAGGCGTACGCCGCCACGAGGGCGATAGCGGATTACGACGGTCCCGTCTACATGAGGATGGGCCGTGCCGAGTTCGACACGATCACTTCCGAGGGTGCGGAGTTCGTCATAGGGAGGGCGACTGTCCTCAGGGAGGGTTCCGATGTGACCCTCATCGGGTGCGGCCAGATGGTCTCGTCCTGTCTGGAGGCCGCCGACGTCCTCGCAGCGGAGGGGATCTCCGCAGAGGTCGTGAACATGGCCACCATAAAACCCCTGGATTCCGAGGCCGTCGTGTCCTCGGTCTCGAAGACGGGATGCTGTGTGACCGCGGAGGAGCACAGCGTGATCGGCGGTCTCGGATCTGCGGTCGCGGAGTGCCTGTCGGAGTCGCTGTGCGCCCCCCTCGAGAGGGTCGGCACCAGGGACACCTTCGGCGAGTCCGGTTCCCCGGCACAGCTCATGGTCAAATACGGTCTGACCGCGGAGGACATCGTCGCGGCGGCCAAGAAATCTATTTCAAGGAAGGCTTGAGAAAATGAAGATATTCATCGATACTGCGAATCTGGACATGATCAGGGAGATCAACAGCTGGGGGATCCTCGACGGTGTGACCACCAAC
>JAZODL010000256.1:0-2818 GCA_045596945.1 Candidatus Methanomethylophilaceae archaeon
TCGCCAGCAGGACCGATGCGGACCTGCTGGTCATACTGTCCGACATCGACGGGCTCTACGACGGAGACCCCCGTTCCGACCCCGATGCCAAGCTGATACCCGTGGTCACCGACCTGGACTCCGTACGCGGCTACGCAGGCGACTCCGGATCGAAGGTCGGTACGGGCGGCATGAGGACGAAGCTGAAGGCCGCCGAGATATGCCGCGATTCCGGTTGCAGCATGATCATCGCGCTCAGCGGCGCGGACCAGATCATAACCAGGGCCGTGACAGGGGAGGATGTCGGGACGATATTCCTCACCGGTACGGGGATCACGAAGAAGCGCAGGTGGATCAAGTCCGCCCATCCCTCGGGGGTCCTGCATGTGGATCCCGGTGCGAGGGACGCGGTGCTAGACCACAGGTCCCTGCTGCCCATAGGAATCATGTCCGTGGACGGGACCTTCGGGAAGGGGGATGTGGTCGACATCGTGTGCGACGGCCACGTCATAGCCAAGGGGATCGTGAGCTACGGTGCACACGACCTCCGTGCGATAGCCGGACGCCACAGCAGGGACATCGAGTCCGCCCTGGGTTACAGGGGCCACAGCGATGCCGTGATATCCGAGAACATCGCGTTGCTCTGAACCTCACTCCCATTCCGTTATACCCTTGGGGTCGTCGAGGACGTCACGGTGGAACTCCGGCTCCTCGACACCCCGATCCCTCTGCCTCCTCCAGTCGGCGTAGGCCTGGAACACCAGTCCGCTGAGCATGAGGACGCAGGCGATGTTCACGGCCCCGGCCGCAGCCATTATCGTGTCGCTTATCAGGATGGACGCGTCGGCACCGATCAGAGATGCCGTGAACACGGTCGCGATGACCACTATGCGCACGACTGCGATCGTGAGTTTCCTGTCGGAGATGAACCTGACGTTCGTCTCGCTGATCGCATAGTTGCCGATGAGGCTGGTGAACGCGAAGAACAGGAGGAACAAGGACAGGAGGACCGACCCCACATGGCCGATCGCATCGTTGAGGACCATCTCGACGAGGGGTGTGTTGGACAATCCGGTGGCCAGGATGGAGTCGTAGTCGTCGAACGCGCACAGGATGACCAGCGCGGTGAAGGTGCAGACGACGAGGGTGTCCACGAGGGTTCCGAAGGACTGGATCATACCCTGCTTGACGGGGTGCTTGACGTCCGCGGTACCGGCGATGTTGGCGATGGTTCCCAGACCGGACTCGTTGGAGAACACGCCGCGCTTGAGGCCGGTCATGATGACGGCACCGAGGAGACCTCCCGCAACCTGCTCCAGTCCGAACGCATAGGAGAAGATCATCGATACGGCGTTGGCGAGACCGTCGATGTTGATCACGATGGTGATGGCTCCGAGGACGATCCATGCGAGCGCCATGATGGGGACGACCTTGGATGAGAACGACGCGATCCTCTTCATGCCGCCGAATATGACGAGGGCGGTGACGAGTGTGAAGAGCACCCCGAACACGAGCGTGTTGTTGTCGAACACGAACGTCGATGCGAGCGCCTCGACGGACAGGGATGCCTGGGAGGCGCAGAATCCGACACCGGTCATGAGTGCGATGAGGAACCAGGACGATCGCCAGGGGGCGGCTGCCGAGGCCCTTCTGCACGTAGTATGCGGGTCCACCGTGGTACTGTCCGTCCCCCTTCCTCTCCTTGAACAGCTGGGAGAGGGTGGACTCCACGAAGCTGCTCGCGGAACCGATGATCGCGAATACCCACATCCAGAAGATGGCTCCGGGTCCACCGGCGACGATGGCCATGGCCACACTGGCGATGTTGCCCACGCCGACACGGGTGCCCAGTCCGATGCAGAACGCCTCGAATGAGGAGACGGACTCCTTGCAGTCCCCCTCGCGGACACCGGAGAGCGAGAGCCTGGAGGTCTCGCCGATCCTGAGGATCTGTAGACCGCGGAGTTTGAATGTGAAGTACAGTCCGGCACCGATGAGGAGCACGAACGCTACGTACCAGATGTACATGTTCAGCGTCCCGAGGACGTCGTTGAAGGTGTCTGTCAATGCCATCGTATCACAACGAGTGGCGGAATCCCCAATCGTCTGATGCGATACGGGTCACAACCGAGAATCGGAATGGGTAAGGGGTTTTTAAAGGGTTTACCGGGGCGGTGCCCCGGTCCGAATCGGGATCACTCCCACTCGGTGGCTCCGGAGTCCTCTCCGAGGACGGAGCGGTGGAACACGGGTTCCTCGACACCTGCGGCCTGCTGCTCCTTCCAGTCCTCGTATGCCTTGAAGGCGTACTTGCTGAGGAGGAAGACGCAGATCATGTTGACCGCACCCATGGCCGCCATGAACGTGTCGCAGATGAGTTCCATGAGGTCGGCACCGGCGATCGCCGCGACGAAAGCGACGACGATGACGAGGATACGGACCGCGAAGATGGTCGCCCTGTTGTCGGAGACGAACCTGATGTTGGACTCGCTCATGGTGTAGTAGCCGATGAGACTGGTGAACGCGAAGATGACCATGAACAGGGAGACGAGGATAGGTCCGACCTCTCCGATGGTGTTCTCCATGGCCAGCTGAACGAGGGGGGCCTTGGTGATTCCGGTTGTGAGGATACCTTCGTAGGATCCGAATGCGGTGAGGATGACCAGCGCGGTGAAGGTACAGACGATGAGGGTGTCCACGAGGGTTCCGAAGGACTGGATCATACCCTGCTTGATGGGGTGCTTGACGTCTGCGGTACCGGCGATGTTTGCGATGGAACCGAGACCTGCCTCGTTGGAGAACACACCGCGCTTGAGACCGTTCATGATGACGGCTCCGA
>JAZODL010000257.1:0-2945 GCA_045596945.1 Candidatus Methanomethylophilaceae archaeon
CGCCTCCTGCTGGCCCAGGGGGACCACCGCGGTGCGACCGAGGTCCTGTCCCTGTCGGCAAGGTCGGGGGAGGTCCTGAACAGGGCCCTGGTGTCGATGGAGATCGCCGTGGCAGCCGGGAACCCGGAGGCCGCACGCGACTCGGCCCTGAGGGCGTACCAGATGGACCCGTCCATCCCGGAGCCGTACGCGGTCCTCAGGGACGTGGACGGGACGGACTGGGACCAGAGGCAGAACATACAGATCATACTGGATGGCGGCAGGCCGGTCAACCCCCCTTCCGAGGGGAGGGCGCAGGAGCTGTACCGCATCTACCACGAGTGGTTCAGGGGGAGCCGCAGTGCTGCCACCGACCTGCTGGCCGGATCATCCCACCACAGGTCCGGCGACCCGGAGTTCATCCTCGCGTCCGCCCGCATCGCGGCGGACGAGGGTGACTGGCACTCGGCCTGCAGGATCTACGGGGGACTGGTATCCTCCGGCGGGGCACCGTCCTTCGTGGTCTGCGAGGCCGCGGAGGCCCTCCTGGCATCCGGGGATCCCCTGGCCGCGTTGGAGATGTACGGACTCGCCGAGCAGACCAGTGTCCGTGTGATGCGCGGCATCATCCGCTGTCGCATGGAGGTCGGGGACCTGGCGGAGGCGATGGACTCGCTGCGCTCGTATCTGGACAGTGAGTTCACGGATCTGGGGGACCACATAGCCGCCGTCTCCATGCTGTCCGATGCATCCATGCACGCGGAGGCCGCGGGGATGCTGTCGTCGCTGGAGCGCATGTACCCCAACGACCCCGGTGTCCTGACCTGCGTGTCGTGCATCAGGTCCGCACGCGGCGATGTGCAGGGTGCGATGGCCGCGGTGTCGTCCGCGATCAGACGCGATCCCGGGAACGTTCCCGCGAGGGTCCAGAGGGCGCGCCTCCTGCTGATGTCCGGCAATCCGGAGGCGGCGGAGAGGGAGTGCAACGGCGCCCTGGGGAGGGCACCCGGCGACAGGGGTGCCGAGACCGTCCTGAGGGACGTGCTCGTGGGGCTCGGCAGGACCGGGGAGGCCGTCGAGCTCTGCAGACGTCTGATCGAGGGGGATCACTCCGACACGGGGTCGATGTCCGTCCTCGCGGAGCTGCTGGCATCCGAGGGGGAGCCGGAGGGTGCGGAGGCCGTCCTCCGCAGGTCGATGAAGGCCGACCCCGGTCTGCCCAACTGCGTGTCCGCCGTACGCATGCTCGTGGCCCACGGCATGTACCGCGAGGCGCTGTCGGTCTGCAGGGACGTGGAGTCCATGCACCCGGGAGATCCGATGGTCAGGCGCCTGAGGGGCAACGCGGAGTACGGGCTGGGGAACCACCTGGCCGCCTCGATGGCGTTCCTGTCCGCCGCGGAGGTCTCCCCGCACGATCCCGAGATATGGCACTCGAAGGGGATGGCCGACGAGGCGCGCGGGGACCTGGAGTCCGCCGCCGACGCCTACGACAGGGCGATCCTTCTGGACCTCGGCGAGCCCAGCTACTGGATATCCAAATCACACATACAGGAGATGGACGGGGACATGCACGGTGCGGTGGAGTCGCTCAACCGCGCCATGGAGCTGGACCCCGGTTCCATATATGCACCGGTCTGCAAGGCCAGGATACTGTCGTCCCGGTCGATGTACCGCGAGGCCCTCCACTTCTTGGACATGGCCGCGGAGATCGAACCCTGGAACGTCCAGCTCCGCAGGGAGAGGATCTGCGCCATGGCGGAGGTTGGGAGGTACGCCGAGGCCGTGTCCCTGGGGGAGTCCGACCCCGGGGCGGTCTCCGTCCCCGTGGTGGCGATAGCGCTCGCCAAGTGCCATCTCGAGACGGGTTCCACGGAGGGTGCGCTGTCCGTCCTGGACGCATCCCTCGGATCCAACCCGGACTCCATACACATCCTCAGGGCGAGGGCCGAGGTCCTCGCCGTGGGCGGCGACATGGACGCGGCACTGGCCGTATGCGACAGGCTGGAGTCCATGGCCCCCGGGGACACGGACGTCATGCGCTTCGTCTCCAAGGTCAACAGGATGGCCGGGAGGACCGACGTGGCCGACAGGATAGACGGGACCACCGGTCCGGACAGACCGGCGCCCGGCATCAGGAGGACGGAGAGGTCCGCCCCCGTAGAGGATGCGACCACCCTGTACGCCATGGCCTCGTCGCTTCTGGCCGCGGGTGAGTACAAGGGGGCGCTGAGGACGGTGGACCGTCTGATCCCCATGTCCCCCACCAACCCGTCTTACTCGTCGCTGAAGGCGAGGATCCTGTTCTCCATGGGCGACTACAGGTCGTCCGCCACGGTGGCCGAGTCCGCATTGGAGGTGAGTCCTAACGATCCCGGGCTCCGCGAGGTCATGGGCGATCTGCGCGCGGTCCTCGGTGACGACCGCGGCGCGGTGTCCGAGTACGACACCGCCGTGGTGTACGGTGCGGACTCCGCCGATGTGCACCTGAAGCGCGGAGAGGTCCACGAGAGGCTCGGTGACACCGTCCGCGCCGCGGAGGACTACCGCATCGTCGTGTCCAGGGACCCGTCCCGCGTGGGAGTGGAGGAGAGGCTGGTCAGGATGCTCATCGACAGGTCGGAGTACGCCACCGCCGAGGCCCACGTGGCCAACATACTGCACAGGGAACCGTTCAGGGTCGGGGCGATCCTCCTCAAGGCGGAGATCGCCGTCGGAAGGTGCGACGACGAGGCCCTGCTGTCCACATACAACCAGTTCAGGAGGTGTCCGAACCCCGGTGCGGAGAGCACAGTCCAGATGGTCAGGCTACTGGAGTCCAGCGGCCACCGTCCGGAGGCGGGGGAGCTCATGGGCACCTCGGGCCAGACCGCTGACAACGTGGTCAGGAGGTACGCGGAGAAGGCCATACGCAGGTCGTGTGCGACCCACACGCCGCTGGACGACCCGGACCTGCTCACGGCGCT
>JAZODL010000258.1:0-3928 GCA_045596945.1 Candidatus Methanomethylophilaceae archaeon
CCGATGTGCTTCTCGAGCTCGGTCATGAAGGACTGGCAGAAGCGCATGATCTCGTTGTCGGACTTGCCCTTGGGGTCGAAGTCGGATCCTCCCTTCCCGCCTCCGATGGGGAGGGTGGTGAGGCTGTTCTTGAAGATCTGCTCGAATCCGAGGAACTTCAGGATGGACAGGTTGACGGAGGGGTGGAGCCTGAGTCCGCCCTTGTAGGGTCCGATGGCGGAGTTGTACTGCACGCGGTACCCGCGGTTGACCTGCACCTTACCCTGGTCGTCGACCCAGGAGACGCGGAACATGATGATCCCCTCGGGCTCGACCAGCCTCTCGATGATGCCGTGCTTCTGGATGTCGGGCCTGGCCTCGACTACGGGTTCCAGGGACTCGAGGACCTCCTCGACCGCCTGGAGGAACTCCGGCTGGTCCGCGTTGCGCTGTTTCAATCCGGTGAAGACTTCCTGCAGGTATGCGTTCTTGATTGCCATTTTTCAAACCTCGGTGGTTGGCGGGCCCGTGTTCACGGCCCGTCCGGACGGTCTGTCGATGAAAAACGTAGGATATAAGCTATTCCATCGGCAGAAAGGGAAAAAATGGACGTTTGTCTAAACAATCAATTCGTTGTTAGACGAACGTCTAATCGAATCGGTTTACAGGTGGTCTTTGTATATCGGTACCTGGTCGTCCGACGGGTCGACGGACCCGTCGGTGCGCCGTCCCTCAGTCGTCCCACTCCGCGAACAACCTGGATATGCCCTTCCTCGCGACGGACCAGCAGGGCATGCCGCCGGTGAGCACCGCGACGTTGACGGCCTCCAGGATCTCGGCCTTGGTGGCGCCGTAGTTCTTGGCGACCCTGGCCTGGGCGTAGATGCAGTCCTCGCACATCCTCACGGTGACGCAGGAGAGCGCCATGAGCCTCTTGGTCTTCCTGTCCAGCGCCCCGTCCTCCACCATGATGCGGTCCATCGTGTGCAGGGTGTCCATGAAAGCGGGGTCCAGCTCGCTGATAGACTTCAGGGTGTCCGGGGCGTACCCGCCCATCTCCTGGCTCATCTGTCCGAGCTTGTTCAATCCGCAGCATCCGTTACCGGGTCCGTCTCCACATGACATGCCGGGGCGATCGGCATCCATGCGTATAAACGGTGCCGTGCGGACGCTCGGCCACGGTACGACCCGGGTGCCCGTCATGCCCGGTCGATCGCCCCCGACAGGTCCTCCAGGGGTTCCCTGATCCCCTCCAGGTCCCGGCCCCCGAGGATCCGGAGCAGTTCCTCCACATCGTCGGACAGCCACCCTACCCCCGGTGTGGGTGAGAACCGTGGGATGTCCCGGGCACACATCCCGAACATCATGCGACCCCGTCCACCGGGTAGAACGTGTCCACATCGTACCATTCTATCCGGTCTCCGACCTTCTCGACGAGCTCGTCCGTGTAGAGGATGCAGTCCAGCACGCCGTGCCGTTCGTAGTGGTGGCTCTGGTACGCCACGGTCCCGCCCCTCGGGACGATCCCCACCCAGTCGGTGCCGTCCAACGACGCCATGACCTCGGCCGCCTCGTACACGTGCAGGGGGAACCCGGCACCGTGCAGCGCCAGGGCGCTCCTGACGAACTCCGCACGCCACGTGGGTCCGCTCAGCTGCAGGTAGCACCCCGTGTCGCTGTGGCACGGGTACAGGTGCATGCGGATGAAACCCCCTCCCGGGAGCACCTCCCAGGTGTGCCCGTCGTGGCTCCGGGAGGTGAAATCACGGAACTCGTCGGGATCGTCGGGATCCAGGTCCAGCAGCCCGTCGCACCTCCCGTCAGAGTACGTCCTGTACTGTTCGTGGACGCTCATCCCGTCGGTGTCCCTGCCCTGCGCGGTGAAGCACAGGGACGCCGCATCCAGGAAGTACGACAGGGTCATCGACGGAACCGTCCTGGACGGCCCCTCGCCCAGCCCCTCGGAGACGATCGCCCTGAACCCCTCCACCTCGTCATCGGTCAGACCCTCGGCGACGTCCTCCCTGGTCCGGTAGCCGCTCTCCCACAGGTCCGACCTCCTGACCACGCCCCTGCGGTACCCCAGCGGCAGGTCGCGCAGGACGCGGTCGCGATACGTCCCGTCCTCCACGGAGTCCACAGTCCCCCTGATGGCATCGAGGATCCAACCGAGGAGCTCGGTCCTCGTGTCGAAACCGCGACGAAGCATGCTGTTGGGGGTCGCACACAGCTCCAGACCGTCTATCGCCACGCCCCTGTTGCCGTGCCTGGTGTGGTACTGCGTGATCACGTACCATTCCTCCTCTTCCGGGTAGTCCCAGCGGAATTCGTCGAGTATCTCCTCCTCGGTGGATTCCCAGTCGTCCCCGCACATCGACAGGTAGTCCTCCTCGCTCCCCCTCGGGACGCTCACCCACAGGGCGCGTACCTCGCCGTTCACGCAGAACGGCAACCTGGAGAACTCGGCCTCGATCCTGTCGAACAGCTCCAGGTCCCCGGGATCCCACAGACCCTCCTGCTCGTATCCGTGGTGACCGAATCCTATCAGTTCCCTGAGACGCGGTGCGGTCATCCTCCCATCATGGCGTTGTGTGTCGTCCATGACACGGGCACCCCGAACATCCGTTCTTAAAGTACATGGTATGAACCGCATCCAACGGTGCATCATGGAGCCGATCGGGGCCTCCGTGTAACTACAGGCCCCGGTGGTGGCCGCGACCATGGACGGGTCGTCCCCCTCCCGCGCGCGCCCACCTTTCTTATAATATCTGTGTTATGGAGCCCCAGAGGAATCTCATGACAGAAGTCGGAGAATGCACAAAGACGATCGAGACCGCAGAGGGTCAGATCACGCTCTACAGCCTGAGGGAGCTGGAGCAGAAGGGGATCATCAAGGACCTCTCCAAGATGCCCTACTCCATCAAGGTCATCGTGGAGTCCATGCTCAGGCAGAGGGACGGCAGGACCATCACCGATGAGGACGTCCTCACAGCCGCATCCTGGAACCCCGTCGAGAACACCGACCGCGACATCCCCTGGATCCCCGCCAGGGTCCTCCTCCAGGACCTGACCGGCGGTGCCGCCGTCACCGACCTGGCGTCCATGAGGAACGCCGTCGAGGCCATGGGCAAGGACCCCGAGCTCATCAACCCCCTCGACCCCGTGGACCTGGTCATCGACCACTCCATCAACACCGACTACGCCGGCAGGGACGACGCCCTCGAGCTCAACGAGCAGCTCGACTTCCAGAGGAACAGGGAGAGGTACGCCCTCTTCAAATGGGCGCAGAGGTCCTTCAAGAACTTCCGTGCGGTCCCCCCGGGCAACGGCATCTGCCACCAGGTCAACCTGGAGTACCTGTCCCCCCTGGTCCACGTCAAGGATGTGGACGGGAGGAGGGTCGCGTACCCCGACTCCTGCTTCGGGACCGACTCCCACACCACCCAGATCGACGGACTCGGTGTCGTCGGATGGGGTGTCGGGGGCATCGAGGCGGAGGCGGTCATGGTCGGCCAGCCCAGCTACATGAAGCTCCCCGACGTCATCGGGTTCAGGCTCACCAACAGGCTCAGCCCCGGCGTCACCGCCACGGACCTCGTCCTCACCGTCGTCGAGATGCTGAGGAAGAAGGGCGTCGTCGGCAAGTTCGTGGAGTTCTACGGACCCGGTTACCAGAACCTGTGCCTCGCCGACAGGTCCACCATCGCCAACATGGGACCCGAGTACGGCGCCACCATGGGATTCTGCCCCGTGGACGGGAAGACCATCGAGTACCTCAGGCTCAGCGGAAGGGACGAGGCCCACATCGACACCATCGAGAAGTACATGCGCGAGCAGACCATGTGGTACGAGGGCGAACCCGAGTACACCGACACCCTCGAACTGGACCTCTCCACCGTCGAGCCCTGCCTCGCCGGACACAAGAGGCCCCAGGACAGGATCCCCCTCA
>JAZODL010000259.1:0-4924 GCA_045596945.1 Candidatus Methanomethylophilaceae archaeon
CTGGATCTTCACGGTCTCTCCGATCTGATCCTGGATGTAAACGGTCGTCTTCTTGTTGTCGAGGATGTTCTGTACGATATCGGCATCCGCCTGGGTGACCTTTCCATCCTGGTTGGCATCGGCGAGGGGGTGGTCCGAGAGGCTCGCATCCCCTTTGATGATATCCACGATGAGGTCGATGTCACTGTCGTCGAGGGTGTGATCGTTGTTCGCATTGCCGTAGATGGGCAACTCGGATTCGATCGCATAGGATCCCTCATCATCGGAGAGGGAGATCACTGCGATGGCTCCGGCCACAACGAGCACCGCAACAACAGCGATTGCGATAATCTTATTGTTCATTGTACACGCCTGGATGTATAATCCAACTCTAAAGTTGTGTACATCTATATGAAGGCTATCGAATCATGTGTTAATCCATAATCTGATGTCCAGATGATTCAAAAACTCTGAATTGGATGAATATTGGATATATATTCCAAGTTGGATTATATACCTGTATAGATGTGCCTATGTTGGATGTATAATCCAAGATGATATCATGGATAACAAGGTAATTGCAGTGGCGCTGATCGCGATACTGCTCGTGGCAGGGGCGGGTGCGGTTCTGCTGATGTCAGATGACGGTGACGATGGTTATGACATCGAGTCCGAACTGTCCGTATTCGGAAACGCCAACAACGACTTCACGGTAGACAAGGCCGACGTCAAACTGATCGAGAAGATAATGGACGGTGATGAGAAGCTGTCCGACTACCCCCTTGCGGATGCAAACAGGGATGGATCCGTGGATGACAAGGATCTGGCCGTGGTGAACAACGTCATCGATGGAAAGGGAACCGAACTCCACATTCTCGATCAGTTGGATAGAATCGTGACGGTACAGTACCCCCTGGACAACGTCATAGCCGTCAGGTCCGATGTCTCCACCTTCATGGCCTGTGCCGGCTTCGACGAGTACGTCTACGGATTCACCGGTACGAGTGATTACAAGTACATGTACGACGGAATCAAGGCGGCCGGAGGAGTGCACATCGCCAAGGGAAGCTCCATCGATGCGGAACTCTGGCAGAAGATCGTCCAGGCGGATTCCGATCTCAACAAGAGGGGCGAGTCCATCGGTGCGATTGTCGTCGACAGGACCGGTTCCTTCGGGGACTACACCGAGGATCTCGCGGTGGCGGGAATCCCAGGTATAGGAATCAGGGTCACGGACCCCGATCTCGCACTCTCCGGAACACTTCTGATGGGATTCCTGTTCGGACAGGATGCGTACGACAACTGCAAGGAGTACGTATCCAAGTGCGAGGCCGCCATGGCCAACCTCAACGACAAACTGGCCACTCTGAGTGAGGATGAGAAGATCCCCTTCATCTCGGTGATCTCCTACCGCTGTGTGTCCGGTGATGCGTCCCAGTACACCAAACTCGGAGTAGCCGCAGGCGGTGTGCCCAAGACAATGGTCGTCGGGGACACATCCCCCCAGCTCCAGTCCGTCGAGGCCATCACGGTCTACGATGATCTGATTAAACAGATCCTCGCATTCAGGACTATCGGATGCTACAACCTCGAACCCGCCGAGTACTGGGAGTACGAGACGATGAACTACGTGGAGAAGAGCGCATGGTACGAGGACATGGTACTCATCAACTGCTCCATGCCCGTCACTTGCAGGGTCCTCTACGCCGCCAGTGTTCTCTACCCCGAACTCATCTCCGAGGACTACGTCGATGACGTCTTCCAGGATATCGTCGACGATCACCTGAGCTACCTCCACGATACGCAGGATGATGGTCATTTCGACGTGTCCAAGGACATGACGACCACCATGACCTACCAGGATTATCTGGACAGCAAGAAATGATTTACAAGTGTCCCGGTCTCCGGGACACACCTTCCCGATTCAACCATCGTTTATCATTTTTTGGAGTAGGATTATATATCCAAATAATATTGGAATATACATCCAACTATGACCGCAGAACAAGCAGATGAGAGGTCGGCGTACTACGCCGAGGTTTCCAAGAAGATGGTTTTCATCGTTGCTTGTCTCATCCTGTTGATAGTCACCGCAGTGCTCTCGTGTGCCATCGGTACCGGATACGGGTTCTTAGAGACATTCGAGATCGTCTGGAACGGAATATGCGGGGCGGAATACCCCTTGAGATCGCCGGAGTGGTGGGCCGACTACTACGTGTTCAACAACGTCATGCCGGGTGTCGTCATGGCCATAATAGCGGGTGCCGGACTGGCTCTCGCGGGTACTGTCATGCAGAGCATGATGGAGAATCCGCTGGCCGATGAATACACCACAGGGATATCATCCGGAGCGTGTCTGGGGGCGGTCTCTGCCATGATAATGGGTTTCTCGTTCAGCACCCTGTCCGCCAGTATGGGCGTCATGGTCAACGCATTCATCGGTGCCATGGTGCCTGCGATACTGATCATTTTCATGATCCGTTACATCGGAAACTCCCCTGCGACGATGATCCTGATAGGATCGGCGCTGTCGTTCTTCTTCAACTCCATGGTGACGCTGATAATGGTCACATCCAGTGCGGAGGATCTCCAGGATGCGTACCTGTGGCAGATCGGTTCGGTGGCCGGGGCATCATGGGCCGACATCCCGATCATGCTTATGGCTGTCGTCATTTCCTCGATACTCGTGCAGTTGGCGTCCAAGAAGCTCAACGTCCTCTCCCTGGGTGAGAACACGGCGAAGAGCCTGGGTCTCGACGTGTCCCAGTTCAGGATGCTCTGTATAATCCTGGTGTCCGTGCTCGTGGCATCGATCATCTGTTTCACGGGGATCATAGGGTTCATAGGTCTGGTCGCACCGCACGCCGTACGTTACATAATCGGTAGCGACAACAAGTTCGTGGTCCCCGCATCCATATTGGCAGGGGCTCTGATCCTCGTGGTCGCGGATATGATATCCCGTCTGCTCTATGTGTGGGGCAACGTGCCCGTCGGTATCGTCATGTCGTTCATCGGTGCACCCGTGTTCCTGTTCCTCATCATCAGACGCAAGTCCCACAAGGAGGTGTTCTAATGGCTGGGAACAGGTTGAAGGACGAATACTACAGTGGCACCCGCAAGAAGGTGCTGTTCACCGTCCTGTGTCTCATAGGTGCGGTGACCGTGTTCTTCGTATCCCTGACCGTGGGGTTCTACGAGCTGTCCGTCTCCGAATGCTTCCGGATCATGCTCGATCACATAACCGGGGACATCAAGGATCTGACCGGTGACGATATTGTCTGGGGCACGAGGTTGCCCATAGCAGTGTACGCGATCATATGCGGAGCGACACTCGCCGTCGGCGGTGCCGTCATGCAGACGATCCTCCGCAACCCGTTGGCTGACCCCTACACGATGGGCATATCATCCGGTGCCTCCCTCGGAGCATCGCTGTCCATTATCCTGGGTCTGTCCATATGGTCCGGGTTCAGTCAGAGCATGTCCCTCGTGACGATGGCGTTCGTGTTCTCGATGGTCCCAGTGGGCGTGATCCTGTTCTTCAGCATGGTCCGCAAAACGACCCCGTCGAAGATCATCCTGATCGGTATCGCGGTCATGTACATGTTCTCGGCGATAACGTCCCTTCTGATGGTCACGGCCTCGGAGGAGTCCCTGTCCGAGGTGTACGCTTGGAACGTCGGTTCCCTTGCGACGATCACCTGGGCGGACGTACCGTTGCCTCTGATCGTATCCACGATTTGCATCCTGTTCCTGTATTCGCAGAGCAGGGCGATCAACGTCATGATGTCCGGCGAGAACACCTCCAAGTCCCTGGGTATCAACACCAGGAGGATGACCCTGGTCTGCATGGTGGTCATCTCGATGATGACCGCCGTTGTGGTAAGCTTCTGCGGCACCATCGGTTTCGTCGGACTCGTCGCACCCCATATCGCGAGGGTTTTCGTCGGTTCCGAGACCAAGTACCTGCTACCCGCATCGGCGGCGTTCGGTGCGCTGTTCCTGCTGGCCGCCAACTCAGTCGCGAGTGTGGCGGGCACGTACGGACTCCCCGTGGGGGTCGTCTCCTCGATCATCGGGTGTCCGCTGTTCATATTCATATTGATAAAGATGAGAAAGAAGGCCTGGAAATGAGTGACAACAAGATAAGAATCGATATCGAGGGCGTGGAGTTCGGGTACTCCGCCAACCCTGTCCTGAAGAACATCAACCTGTCGGTCAACGGGCCGCAGCTGCTCTCCATCATCGGACCGAACGGAGTCGGGAAGTCCACGTTGATCCACTGCATCAACAAGATCCTATCCCCCACCAAGGGCGTCGTCTACATCGACGGCCAGGACGTGGCCTCCACCACCCTGAAGGATCTGGCGAAGAAGGTCGGTTACGTGCCCTACGCGTCCAGCGACGCGTTCCCCCTGTCCGTCGTGGACACCGTCCTCATGGGGCGCCACCCCCACAGCAACTGGAAGTCCCTGGACCACGACCTCGACGTGGTGTATGAGACGCTCAGACTGATCAACATCGAGCATCTGGCGATGAGGTCCTTCGACGAGCTGTCCGCCGGACAGCACCAGAAGGTCATGCTGGCCAGGGGGCTGGTGCAGGAACCGAGGGTTCTGCTCCTCGACGAGCCCACGTCCAACCTGGACATCAGGCACCAGATGGAGGTCACCCGCATCATGAGGGACCTGTCCCAGGAGAAGGGGATCCTGGTCATCATGATCAGCCACGACCTCAACATCGCCGCGAAGTACTCGGACCACATGATCATGCTGTACGACGGCGGGGTGTACGCCGCGGGGACCCCCGAGGAGGTCCTCACCGCTGAGAACATCAGGACCGTGTACGGGGTGGAGTCCGACGTCATCATGAGCCACGGCAGGCCCCACATAATCATGCTGGACCCGCTGTTCGACGACAACATCAAGCCCCTGGACGACGACGTCTA
>JAZODL010000260.1:0-1754 GCA_045596945.1 Candidatus Methanomethylophilaceae archaeon
CCCGGTCCGGGATCCGGGACACCGGTGGATCCGGGACCCGGGGAGGAACCCGAACCGGAACCGCCCGTCGAACCGGGACCCGTCCCTCCCACCGACGACGGTACGGACACCGGGGACGACGACCCCGTGTCCGGGAACCCGATCAGGGTCACTCTGTCCATCCGGACGGGTGACGGGGACCTGGTCCTCAGGCTTCGTCCGGGGGATGTCTACACACCCCGGGTACCGGACGACAGGTCCGATTCCGTCTTCATGGGTTGGAGCACCGTCCCCGACGGGGTCGTCACCGTGGCCCCGGGCGGATCCGTGACCATCGGGTACGCCGACACGGTCCTCCACGCCGTCTGGGCGGAGCTGCACGACGTCCTCCTCCTCGAACACGGGGAGACCGTCGGCGGGTACAGGGTGACCGCCGGTTCCACCGTGACGCTCCCGGGATCGGCATCGGACGGCACCCCCGTGTCCGGATGGTTGTGCGATGGCGAGTTCCACTCCCCGGGCGGCGGTGTGACCGTGCACGGGGACATGGTCCTGGTGGCCGTGTTCCCGACCGCTTCGGACGATGCGGATGCGGACCGCGAAGGGGGAGGTGGCGGGAAGACCACCGTGGTCGCGGCGGTGGCCGCCGGGATCCTGGTGACCGTCCTGGCGGTTCTGTACCTCCGCAGGTCCTGAACCCACGGACCGGGTCCCCGCGATCCGGTCCGACAATAACCCCTTATACCGCCACGACGTCCCCCGAACGAGTACCATGGCAGCGATAAGACTGGGAAAGAACCACCTGAGATGGTGTTACGAATGCAACCTCCCCATCATGGAGGAGAAGTCCTGCCCCGTTTGCGGGACGTCCACACAGGAGATGGTGCTCACTCCCCCCGCAGATGCGAGGCCCGCGTTCGAATCCGACATCAGGCTCATCAGGGACATCCTGGACAGGGACTACGGCGAGGGCACCGGTTCCGCCGTCATCCCCGACGGGCACGTGGTCATACTCAACAAGGCACCCTCCCTCGACCGCATGGACGAGGTCGTCATAGACGGTGCGGTCATCGCAACCATGAGGTACGACATGGGATCGGGATGGAAGTTCGTATCCCGCATGCAGGGCGCTTACAGGATCGGCAAGTGCTTCTCCAAGGGCTACGTCGTCTGCGACACCGGGGCGATCCCGTTCGTCAGGGAGAGCAAGAACCTCATGGCGCCCGGCGTCATCGACGCCGACCCCGGCATAAGGGAGGGCGACGAGATCATCATCGTCTCCCCCGACAGGGAGGTCATCGCGACCGGTATGGCCCGCATGTCCGGACCCGAGATGGTCGAGGCCGACAAGGGTGTCGCCGTCAAGACCAGGTGGTACAAACCCGAGGAGTTCAGGGACCTCACCGACAGGCCGCACACGTGGGAGGAGGTCGTGGAGGCCAACAGGGGCGTCATCGAGAAGAGGGTCACCGAGGCCACCGGCTTCATCAGGAACACCATCGAGAAGAACCAGCTCCCTGCCATAGTGTCGTTCTCCGGAGGGAAGGACAGCCTCGCATCGCTGCTGCTCACACTAGACGCCGGACTCAAGCTCCCCGTGCTCTTCGTGGACACCGGACTGGAGTTCGACGAGACCGTGCAGCACGTCCACGACGTCTGCGAGAGGCACGGACTTCAGCTGATAGAGGAGAAGGCGCCCACCGACGCGTTCTTCGGCAACCTGGTCTACTTCGGACCCCCCGCCAAGGACTTCAGGTGGTGCTGCAAGACCAACA
>JAZODL010000261.1:0-4083 GCA_045596945.1 Candidatus Methanomethylophilaceae archaeon
GTTACTCCGTGATGGAGGCCGGGGCGATGGTCACCATGGTCGGCATCGGCATGGCAGTGGCCTGTCCCCTGGCGGGAGTCGTCTCCGACAGGGTCCTGCACTCCCGCAGGAAAGTCCTGATCGTCGGATCGGTGCTGTACACCATTGCCTGGGCGATGGTTCTGACGACCACCGTCACCGGGACAGGTTCGTCGTACGCGGCACAGGTGGCCATCAACCTCATGCTCGGTTTCTCCGGAGGGTTCTCGGTCGTGGCGTTCGCCCAGATCAAGGAGCTCTTCCCCACATCCATGGCAGGGACATCCACAGCTGCGCTGAACCTGTTCCCGTTCGCAGGGGGCGCCATCCTGATCACCGTATCGGGATTCCTCGTGGTCGGGAGGACCCTCGACGAGTACACCACCCTCTGGACGATGGCGTTCCTGATGATGGTCTTCGCAACGGTCCTGTCGTTCCTGACCGTGGAACGTGGATACGGTGACGTCGGAGAGATGGATTCGGTGATACGTTGAATCGGAATCATAGATACAACACGATCATGAAGGGTCCGATAATGATCGGACTGTGCATAGCCGTCCTCATCGCCTGCCTGGACTCCACCGTGGTGGCCACCTGCGGCCCCATCATCGTCAGGGACCTCGGCGGAGAGGACGTGTACTCTTGGATCCTCACGGCGTACCTGCTTTGCTCCACGATGATGATACCCGTCGCGGGCAAGCTCTCCGACCTCTTCGGGAGGAGACTGTTCCTGATCATCGGACTCGTGCTGTTCGCCGTCGGGTCCCTCCTGGCAGGACTCTGTCAGGACATGGGGCACTTCATCGCATGCAGGTGCGTGCAGGGGTTGGGCGGGGGCATCCTGATACCTGTATCCACCGCGGCGGTCGGCGACCTCTACGATATGGAGGACAGGGCGCGCATGCAGGGCGTCCTGGGTGCCGCATACGGCATCGGGAGCGGTGCCGGCCCGCTCCTCGGGGGATTCCTGACGGAGTACTTCTCCTGGCACTGGGCGTTCTTCATCAACATCCCCCTGGTGATCGTCTGCGGAGCACTCATCGCTCGCGGTTACCCCAGGAACCCCGCACCGGATGGTGTGAGCGTTGATGTCAGGGGTATGATCCTGCTTTCACTGCTCCTCGTCGATGTCCTGCTGCTGATGGAGTGGGGAGGCAACGAATT
Source organism: Candidatus Methanomethylophilaceae archaeon (assembly GCA_045596945.1). Taxonomy (GTDB): domain Archaea; phylum Thermoplasmatota; class Thermoplasmata; order Methanomassiliicoccales; family Methanomethylophilaceae; genus Methanoprimaticola. The sequence continues at coordinate 1,183 of JAZODL010000261.1, forward strand.
CGACTGGATCGGTTTGGAGGCCCTCCTCATGGCATCGGCCGCGGTCGTGCTCCTGGTGCTCTTCGCACTGGTCGAGAGGAGGGCACTGGAACCTGTTTTGGCACCCAGGCTCATACACAACGGTGTCGTCGTGAAATCCGCCCTGTTCATGTTCATGATGGGGTTGACGATGATGGGTGCCAACACGTACATCGCGTTCTTCGGAATCAACGTCCTCGGTTTCACCGCCATGGAGACGGGATGGTATGCGATGGCGATGGTGGCCGGCATGATCCTGACCACCACGGCCAGCGGTGCGCTCGTCTACAGGACCGGGTACAGACCGTGGCTGGTGGCCGGTCCGGTTCTAGGTGCCTCCGGACTGATGCTGATGTCGATGATAGAGGCCGATTCCACGACGGGGATCATCGTGCTCTCCCTGTTCCTGTTCGGACTGGGGGTGGGCTGTTTCCTCTCGATCATAATGACCGCGGTGCAGAACAGCGCGGAGGGGGACGAGATCGGGATGACCACATCCGCTGTGAACCTGTTCAGGAACGTCGGATCGACCATGGGTACCGCCGTGTTCACCATGATCATAAACAACCGCATCGCGGCGAACCTGGAGGGACTGGTCCCGGATGTGATCGACACAGGTATGCTCGACATCCTGCCCCATGACACATCGATAGTGGTGGCGGCCAAGCTGCCCGTGTTCTCCGCGGTATCCGATGAACTGATGGGGACCTTCATCGATGGTGTGGGCACCGCATTCGTGTTCGCGGCTGCGATCCTTCTGATCCTCGTCCCCGTGGGGTTGGTGTACAGGGCGTCAAAACCTGCGGAGGACACCGATTGAAACAGGGGGTTCAACCCCTGCCTTTGGATACCATCCCTTAAATGGCATGTATCCGATTCCAAACCAGTCCTGATAAGCCCCGTAGGGTGGTTGCCGTCAGGTGGCCTTTAGTACCTGCGGGCGACGGGCGTCCCAAAGGACCCGCGGACCGCCCGTCCCGAATCCGTTTTATAACCGTTAACCGTGGCATCGCTCAGATAGGATGTCATTGACAGAGACATTGACAGTGATTAACGACAACTTCTGGTACATCCCCCTGGTTCTGATCGTGTGCCTCGGACTGTACTGCACCGTCAGACTCGGCGGGATCCAGTTCAGGAACATCCGGGAGATGTGCAGGATAACGTTCTCCAGGAACGAGAACAGGGACGGGATGTCCCCGTTCCAGGTGTTCTGCATGAGCATGGGGAACCGCATCGGCGTGGGGAACATATCGGGGCCCATCCTGGCCATCCTCGTGGGCGGACCCGGTGCCATATTCTGGATGTGGATCTTCGCGATCCTGGGGAGCGCGACCAGCTTCCTCGAGACGACCATCGGTCAGCTGTTCAAGGTCCGCGGATCGGACGGCGAGTTCCACGGCGGACCGGCGTACAACATCCGCAACGGACTCGGACTCAGGCGCATGGCGATGGGTGTCGCGTTCGTCATGATCCTGATGTACGTCGTGGGGTTCATCTCCATGGAGGTCAGCAGCATGGCGTCCGCCCTCTGCGGTGCCTTCACCTTCGACGGTAACAAGCTGGTGTTCGCCGTGATCCTGACCGCGCTCACCGCGGTGACGATCCTCGGAGGGGTCAGGAGGATCGCCGACATGTCCACCGGGATCGTCCCGGCCATGGCCCTCGGATGGTTCATAGTCTGCGTGATCTCCATAGCACTGAGCGACGGCGGTGTTGTCAACGCGTTCACCATGATCTTCCAGTACGCGTTCTCCGTCCCCTCCGCGATCGGAGGCGGCATCGGGGCGATGCTGATCATCGGCATGAGGAGGGGCGTCATCTCCAACGAGGCGGGCATCGGTACCATCACCAACATCTCGTCCATGGCGGACGTGTCCCATCCCGCCGCACAGGGACTCTCCCAGAGCCTGGGGGTCTTCATCGACACGATCGTCAGCACCCTCACCGCGCTGGTCATCCTCTCCTACGGCGACATCTCCGCCATCGTGGGACTGGACCTCGAGTCCATGCCCCTCCTCCAGGAGGTCCTCGGCGGGGCGTTCGGTGCGGCGGCACCCTACCTTGTGGCACTGTTCCTGTTCGTCTTCGCCTACACCTGCCTCATGGCGGACTACGTCATCAGCGAGAACAACCTCATGTTCATCACCGGCAGGAGGGATGCCCGCCTCGCCATGTGCGTCGTCCTGCTGATCGTGGTGTTCGTCTCCAGCCTCTTCGCATCCGACGCGATGTTCCTGGCGGTGGACATCATGCTGGGCATCTGCGCCGTCCTGAACAGCGTGGTGATGTTCCGTCTGGCCAGACACGCCATCGAGACCTGGAACGACTACAGGGCGCAGAAGACCGCGGGCGTCAAGGACCCCGTGTTCCACAAGGGGTGCATGTCCGATCCGACGGGCATGACCGAATGGGACGAATGAGATCCCGACCGTGGCCGTCGGCCACGGCATCCGCGGGGGGCCTCCCCCGCAACCGTTTTTTATGACCCGGCCCCATGGCCGGGGCATGCTCCTCAAGGCCCAGTCCGTATCCAAATCGTTCGGTCCCGTGAAAGTCCTGGAAGACGTGAGTCTGCAGATCAACGAGGGGGACCGCATAGGCCTTGTGGGCGCCAACGGCGCCGGGAAGAGCACGTTCCTGAGGATACTCCTGGGCAGGGAGACCGCCGACACCGGGGAGATAACCCGCAGGACCAGCAGGATAGGCTACATGGAGCAGTTCGCCGAGTCCTCCGACGACGTCACGGTGCGCGACGTCCTGAGGAGACCCTACGGGGGGATGGAGGAGATCACCCGCCGCATGGCGGAGATCGAGGAGACCATGATCGCCGGAGGGGACATCGACTGGAACGCCCTCGCCGAGGAGAACGCCAACCTGGAG
>JAZODL010000262.1:0-5058 GCA_045596945.1 Candidatus Methanomethylophilaceae archaeon
CAGGCACGAGGCCTCCAGGTTCCTGTTGGTCTCCGCCCTCATCCACTCGGGGACCACCATCCATCCGACCCTCATCCCGGGGGAGATGGTCTTGGAGAACGACCCCGTGAGCACCACGTCGTCCGGGGCCATCGACTTCATGGTCCTGCCGACGCGTCCGCCGTAACCCAGCTCCCCGTATGCGTCGTCCTCGATCATCAGGCACCCCGAGCCGCGGACCAGGTCCGCGACACGCACCCTGACCGCATCGGAGTAGCTGTTGCCGGAGGGGTTCTGGTGGTTCGGGATGGAGTAGAAGAGCTTGGGATCATGGGACAGGGCCTCCTCCAGCTGGACGACATCCACGCCGTCCGTCCCCACGTCCACACCGGTGAAGCGGGGGCCGTACGCCGAGAAGGACTGTATCGCACCCAGGTACCCCGGGTTCTCCACGACCATCCCGTCGCCGCGGTCCAGGAACATCTTGCCCAGTTGGTCGAAGCACTCCTGGGAGCCGTTGGTCATTATGACGTCCTCATAGGTTGCATCCACTCCGAGCACGTCCCTGCACCTGTCGGCGATGTACTCGCGCAGGGGTATGAATCCGGAGGCGGTGTCGTACTGGAGCGGGCCGGATGGATCCTCGCGGAGGACGTCCCCCACCGCGCTGACCAGCGCATCGGTACCGAACAGGTCGTTGTCCGGGAGCCCCGTCGCGAACGATATCATGCCGGGACGGGCGGCGACCTCCACGAGACCCATGATGAAGGACTCCATGGTGTCGCCGACACGGCGTGAGAACGGGGTGACCACCTCACGCCCCCCTGGATTCGAAGGCCCTCTGCATCATGGGGAACGTTATCCCCCTGAGTTCCGGGTTCATCCTCACGATGCGGTCGTGCCAGGATCTCACTGCGGGGAGATCCACCCCGTCGCCGGTTATGAGTCCGTCCGGGAGGGGTATGCGCTTGGAACGGGAGACGTACATCCACCAGGAACCGGTCTGATCCCTGTCGATGAACGGGAGCTCCCTTACGGGGACGGGGACCGGGACACGGACCCTGCCGTTGCTCCTCTCGAGGACCTCCGCCTCGACGACGTCTCCGTCGACGGGCACGGTGTTCGCACCCGCAGACAGCGGCACCTCGCGGGACGTCTTGTCCTTCATGTACAGGATGCACACCGCCTCCGGTACGGTTTCATCCACCTCCGCCGCTATGGCACCGTCCGAGAAGACGGCCCTGAGCCTGACGGGGTTGCGTACGGTCAGGAACCTCCTGTTGGGGAACGAGTTGACCGTGATGTAGAAGCAGAAGACCGATGATGGCGCCGCGTATATCTCGTCACGTATCTGGGCGAGGTTCACACGGTAGGTATCGCCATCCCAATCGGGGGTGATGTCCCTCTTCTTCCCCTTCTCCCCTCCGAAGAACAGGGACTTCTTCCTGGCTCCCCTCACCGTTATGACCATGTCGTCACCATCCAGTTCGGATGCGTCCACATCCTCGACCGCGAAGCGGCGCGGACCTGATCCGAGGTCGTACGTGACCGCAGGGATGGTCCAGGACATCCTGAACTCGATCCCCTCGTGTGTGAACGGACCGTAGGCCGATTCCTCGAAGATATCATCCACATGGTCCTCTCCGAACATGCTGAACCTGACCTCGGAGTCGTCGGGGATGTCCCCGTGTCCGGAATAGCTGCATGTGAATCCGGGGATGACGAAGCACTCCGTCTCGGCGAGGGACTTGCCGCCCCTCTCCAGGACCACGCGGAGCGGCCCCCACAGACCGTCGGACTCGAACCTAAGATGCTCTGCGGCGACGGATGACGTCACCTCCGATCCCGTAGGACCGATGATGCGGACGGTGCACTCGGACAGCCCGCAGCCTGTGACGGCGGTGGACACCAGGGGTGTGGCCGCATAGAGCGGGAGGGCCCTGCCCTCGAAGAGGACCTCCGCATCACCGACGGGTTCGGAGAGTTCCAGCGTCCCCTTGACGCGGACCCTCTTCGACTTGGTGGCCTGCTTCCTGACAGGTACCGCCTCGGGTTCCGGATCCACGGCAACGGGGGCGGGTGCGTCAGCGGCGACAGGCCCGGTGGCATCGTCATCCACCCATACCCCCCCTGCCAGGGACACCTCGAGGTGCGTGGCCCTGTACGGTCCCGCATCCGACTGTCCGAGGTGTTCGCAGCGCACGGTCCTGAGGACGGTCTGCGGACGGTGGATCACCATGGTGTCTCCAGCGGGCTTGTTCATGGGCAACCCCATGTTGTTGAAGAATAGGAGGTCCTGCGGTTTGTTGACGAACACATCCCTCCCGTCTATAGTCAGCGTGAACGCGTCGAGCGGATAGACGTCGACGGAGGTCAGGTCCAACGTGGACGGACGCGTGGTGCGGGCACCCCTCGACGAGACGGATTCGAGACGACCCATGGGGATCACACCGGAGGAGCAGTCTATCGCGACGTTGAACTGATCGTCCACGGAACCGGTATAACGGGGGACGTACAGCTGGAACCTCCCTCCAGTGTAGTTGACCTTGGGGACGGCACCCACGAAACCCCTCTTGACCTCGGGGGAATCGCGTTTCCCCGACCTGTCGCACCTGTCCTTATTCCTGGTGCCGTGGACCTCCGACCGTCCTGCGGGCTCGGAGAAGAACTCCTCGAAAGTCATATCGCTAATATCCTTGCGTCCCTCCATCTTTGATTCACCAGGCACCCGTATGGACCCCAACACGGATATACCTATCACAGGACGGGGGCGCCGACGAGAGGGCTGGGACGGACCGCTCACGTGCGCGAGAGGTCGCGCGTGTGCAAGGATTTATAAACGGCACCATGATAGCCAGCCCCCATAGGTGTATAACATGGCCGGCGACGATGATTACTTGGCATTGCTCAACAGGGCGAAGATCGCATGCCCCGAGACTATCGAGAACCACGAGAGGTTCGAGATTCCCGAACTGGATGTCCTCCAGGAGGGCAAGATCACGGTCTTCAGGAACTTCATCGACGTGACGGACAAGCTCAGGAGGGACCCCCAGCATCTCCTCCAGTTCCTTCTCAAGGAGCTCGGTGCCCCCGGTAACGTCGAGGGTCGCAGGGCGGTCTTCAAAGCAAAGATCAACCCCCAGCAGATCAACGACAAGATCCAGATGTACACCGAGACCTACGTCATCTGCTCTGAATGCGGCCTCCCCGACACCAAGATGGTGAAGGAGGACAGGACGCTCATGCTCGAGTGCGAGGCGTGCGGTGCACGCAGACCCATCACCGTCAGGAAGTCCGTCAGGGCGGACACGGCCAACACGCTCAGGGAGGGGGACATCATCGAGCTCCTCATCTCCGATGTGGGTAAGAAGGGTGACGGTGTGGGCAAGTTCTTCGACTACCTCGTCGTCGTTCCCGGAACGGTGAAGGGTACGAAGATCCACGCGAAGATCTCCAAGATCTCCGCAAAGACCGCATTCGCGGTACCGACCACCGAGGCCTGTACCCGCTGATGAGGTACTTCGTAGAATCCTATGGATGCACCATGAACTACGGCGAGGGGCGCATGCTCTCCGCCGACATGGCATCCATGGGATACCATGAGGTCGGGTCCGCCGAGGAGGCGGACATCGTTATTCTCAACACCTGCACCGTGGTGGAGACCACGGAGAAGAGGATGCTGGCACGTATCAGCGAACTCAAAAAGCAGGGCAAGGAAATTGTCGTCACAGGGTGCATGGCGAAGGCCCAGCCCCAGAGGGTGCGCATACGTCTCCCCGGATCCATGATCATGGCTCCGGGCGAGTACCACATGTTCTGCGAGGAGGTCGTATCCAGATACGGCGTAGCGGGGCCGCCGCTGCCGGTCGTGCAGGGCCACGATGCCATACTGCCCATCGCACAGGGATGCCTGGGGAACTGTTCCTACTGCATCACACGCTTCGCCCGCGGACACCTGGTCAGCTACGAAGCCTCGATGCTGAGAGAGAGGTTCAATGGATTCATCGACAACGGGGCAAGGGAAGTGCTCATCACGGCACAGGATACGGCATGCTACGGCAGGGACACAGGAAGCAGCCTCCCGGCGTTGATGCGTTCGATGCTTGGACATACAGGCGAATACAGACTGCGTATAGGGATGATGAACCCCAACCACCTGAGACCGATAGCGGAGGAACTTATGGAGGTCATGGATGATGTCCGCGTATACAGGTTCCTGCATGTACCGGTCCAGAGCGGCAGCAACGAGGTCCTGAAGCGCATGAGGCGCAACTATACCGCAGAGAGTTTCCTGGAACTGGTGGACATCCTGAGATCGCACCACCGCGACATAAGCATCGCGACCGACATGATATGCGGATTCCCGGGAGAGACGGACGAGGACCATCAGATGAGCCTCGATCTTGTGAGGGACCTCAGAGCCGATACCGTGAACATAACACGTTTCTCTCCAAGGCCCGGGACCGATGCAGCGACCATGGACCAGATCCATGGCAGGATAGTGAAGGATCGTTCAGCCCAACTGACCCAACTGAAGAACGAGACGGAAATGGACGTCAACTCCTCTATGGTGGGAAGGACGTACCGCGCGTTGGCGACGGAAAGGGGGAAGGAGGGGACGATACTCCGCACCGACAACTACAGGCCCGTCGTTGTCAGAGGTGAAGTGGAGTTGGGAAGCTTCCATGAGGTAGAGGTTCTGGAGAACAGACCCACCTACCTCATGGGAAGACTGATCTGATGGGAAATAAATTATAAAATGAACCCATCGGGTGAAACATAGTCCTGTAGTGTAGTGGTCAATCATGCTGGCCTTTGGAGCCGGCGACTCCGGTTCGAACCCGGACAGGACTACCATCATTTTGATAAAAGTCTGAAGACGATACCGTCAGATATAGTAAGCACAGAATAAAGGACATCATGGGATTAGGAAAACACAGAAGTGACGTTCGATGCTACGTTTAGTGCATGGTAAGCTGCCTCGGAATTGCGGGAAATCCACTTTGAGATTTCCTTGCAATGTTGATACGCTTTGATTTTTGATAGGGTGGGGACAAGCCCCACCCTGCGTAGGAGGTG
>JAZODL010000263.1:0-3198 GCA_045596945.1 Candidatus Methanomethylophilaceae archaeon
GGATGCGTAGTAGGTGTACTTGTTCCTGGCCTGGCTCTCGCCTGCGAAAGCGGTCATGAGGTTTGCTTCTGTCTTGGATCCTTTGAGTTCCATTTCTCTCTCCTCTATGCACCGAGTGGTTTAACGCGGTATATAATCCTAATGAGGGTTGGCGGACTTTTTCACGCGCGTTAATGACGCTTGAAGAGGGACAGGCGCTTCTTGGGGTTGCCGTCCTTGTCGAACTTCGTGCGCATGAGCCTGTCGTAGTTGTTCCTCACCATGACGTCGCCGGGCCTCATCTCCATCAGGACCTCCAGCTGCTCCTTCGCCCTGACGTAGTCCTTCAGGTCATTGAGGAGCAGTCCGCAGTAGTTCTGGCGGTACTCGTAACGGTCCGGGGCGGCGGCGATGGCCCTCTCGAAGTACTCCCCGGACTGGCGGAAGTCGGTCATCTGGTACCTGAGGAAGCGGGCGTAGGCGTGGTACATGTCCGCGGAGGGTGCGATCTCCAGGAGGTGCTGGTACTTGGCGTTGGTCTCCTTGTTGTACTTCTTGTACTCCCCGAGGATCGTGACCTGGGCGATGAGGGCGTCGGTGTAGTCGGGGTCGATGTCCAGGATGGCATCTAGCTGCATCATCGCGTAGTCGAAGTCCTTCAGCTCGTAGAATATGATGTTCGCCAGCTGCAGCCTGAGCTTGTTGTTGTGCGGGTCGGTGGCGAGGTAGTTCTCGAGGGTCTGCACTGCACCCTCGGCGTTGCCACTACCGACCTGGTTCTTCGCCTTCGTCGAGGCCTCGTATGCTGGATCGGATGTCATCGCGGCACCATAGCGATAGGATGTATTAAACGGGCTTGAACGGAACGGCGCGGATACGGGGGTTTTATCTCGGTCCGCATCCGATACGGTCCGCATGGGTGCACTCGGTTCGTTCCTCGGTGGTCTCCTGATGACCCTCGTCCTGGTCGTCATGGTCCCGGTCCTCTGCGACACCCTCGTCATGCCCCTGGTGGCGATGCACATCGGGGACAGCGGGTTCCTGATGCTGACGTCGGAGACGGTAGTGGACGCCGTCGTGTGGGTCGTCGTGATCGGGTCCATGGTCCTTCTGGGCGGCACCACGGTCCTGAGGAGGTTCGGCATCTTCGGGGTGGCCGGCCTCCTGGTGGCGTACCACCTCCTCGGCGACATCGACGACGCCCTCGTCCCGATCCTGGCGCTGATCCTGTCGCTCCTCATCATGAAGATCATCCGCATGAAGAGGGAGAAGAGGGCGGAGAAGGTATAATCGGTGTTACCGACTATTTATTGATAACAATTAATTATTTATACTACATCCAAATTCAAGCACTGGCGGGGAATTGATTCAAGATCAGGATCGTCGTTTCCTCCTTATACCGACACAACACCGGGGGCTTCCAATCACACCCCCCGGATCCCTCCCCGTCACCGCTCATTCTCCGGAGAACCTCTCCACGATTCCCATCTTCAGCGTGTGGAGGTAGTTGTTGGTGTACAGGAAGGAGTAGAACAGGGTGGACACCGTCAGGGGCACCAGGTACAGGGTGTAGTTCCTCAGGATGTAGCCTATCTCGAATCCGAAGTACATCGACAGCAGGAACATCATCATGAACACACCCAGTCCGGCGAATGTGTAGAACAGCTTGGTCTTGGCGCCGTTGAACAGGTCGTAGTCCCTCGGGGCGGACGAGCTCGCCTTGGCACCAAGGTCCCTGACGATCATCCACGGGATGATCAGCACGGGCACGAACATGGAGAGCATGAGCATCGTGGACAGCATGACCTTCCAGCCCATGGCACCGAGGAAGTAGGGGTTGAGGAACAGGTAGGACGAGACCAGGACCCCCAGGACCATCATGTATACGAACAGCGAGACGGCTGCGTGGAGGTCGAAGCCGTGGTGGGTGGTCCTCGGTTCCAAGTGGATCCCCTCCACGTCGATTATGTCCGGGATCCCGAAAAAGGACTCCGCCTTTCCGCGGACACCGTCGGCCGCATGCTGGTTCATCGTCCTGAACACCTGCACCAGGTACACCCTCAGATAGGCGATCGTGACGGTCAGGACACCCACGGGGGTTAGCATGATCACGATGAACGTTAGCGAGAACGTGAGGACCTTGAACACGGTCCCGGAGACGGTGACCCCGAAGAAGTCCAAGGTCGCCGAAACGACGTTCGCGTAGACCAGGAAGTCCATCATGGTGCCGAAGAACCACAGCACCGCTGACAGGACGATGGCGGACAGCACCATGTACACCTTCGGGAACGGTCCGCGCGGCATGATCGGGAACAGGACGAGTCCCAGCAGCGAGAACGCGATGACGAACACCAGGCACAGGTTGACGATCATGCTGGACACGGTCACCTCGTCCACGTAGAACATCACCACGATCCAGCACAGGATGCACCCCATCAGGAAGTAAGGGAACATGCGGAGGATCATGCGGTCCTGCGACTCGGGGACGAGACGGTCGCGCCAGTCGTCACCGGAGCCACGGCGTCCCGTGAAGCCGTCCATCCTGTCGTTGACGGAGTCTATGCCCCTCTCGACCATCTCCCTGCGGCTGCCGGTCATGGACGACCCGAGGACGGGCGGGCAGATAAATGTTGGCGGGACCGGACGCATGCGTGCACACCAACGGTTATTACGGGGAAACCCCTAGTCCGGACCATGGCAGAACAGAACGGACTGAAGAACCGCGGATACTCGCGTGCGGACGTGGAGGAGCGCCGCACCGCGGCCGAGGTGTTCACGGGCGCGACCCTCGATGCGGTCTCCAGGTACTCCATCGACCCCGAGGGGGCATCCAAGAACATCGAGAACATGATCGGGACGACCCAGATACCCCTCGGGTACGCCGGACCCGTCAGGATCGACGGCGAGAACGCACAGGGGGAGTTCCTGGTGCCCCTCGCCACCACCGAGGGGGCCCTCGTAGCATCCATATCCCGCGGCATGTCCGTGATCAACTCCGGAGGAGGCGCCAGGGCCGCCGTGTACTCCGACGGGATGACCCGTGCACCCGTCCTGCGTGTGGAGGGCATAGCCCACGGCAGGAGGGTCATGGAGTGGATCGAAACCCACCGCGACGAGATCGACGCGGCGGTGGCGGGGACCACCAGCCACGGGAGACTCGCCGGCATGGACGTCTACCCCAACGGCAGGAGCCTGTACCTCAGGTGCGTCTACTCCACC
>JAZODL010000264.1:0-1898 GCA_045596945.1 Candidatus Methanomethylophilaceae archaeon
ACCCCCCTTCGGAAAGCTGACCTACGAGATCACCTACACCGACGGAGCCTACACCGTCTACACCTCCGTCTCCACCGCCGTGGAGAACGCCGAGGCCGGAGATGTGTTCACACTCGAGAACGGTTACGACCAGACCCTGGAGGTCCCCTCCGGAGTCACGATCATCGTACCCGAGGGACAGAAGATCACTCTGGGCACCGACCAGTACATCATCATCGGAACCCCCATGACCACCATCGGTGCCGCCGGTGGAATCCAGGGAACCGTCGAGCTCTCCGACAACGCGTACGTGATAGAGTACGTCGACCCCGCCATGGACAACTCCGGAATGGAGGTCGTCGCAGCTGCATCCTCCGACAAGGTTGTCGACAGCCAGGTCTCCGTCCTCAACCAGCTCTACGCCACCGTGTATGCACTCGATGGCAAGGTCGTGCTCGTTGGGACGGACGGCATCTCCGACAAGGTGAAGCCCGCACTCGAGGGATACAGGTTCGTCAAGTGGACCGACTCCGTCGGAGCGGACCTCGAGGCGGATGTGAAGGTCGGAACCGACGTCATCGCACAGATGAAGGCCGACATGGTCCAGGTCACCTTCACCGCAGTCGACGGAATCCAGTACTTCGTGGACAACGCGGTCCAGTACACCGTCGGGGCACCCGTCTACGTCGAGTACGGATCCACCATCACCGCAGCACCCGTCGCCGGATACACCGGTACCGCACTGGTCAACGGCGCCTCCTACATCGTGGTCGACTCCACCACCTCCGTCATCACCGGATCCGGTGTGACCGAGAAGGTGACCGAGGTCGTAACGGATGAGGACGGCGGCCTCGCACTCACCGACATCCTGCTCATCGTGCTTGTCGTCCTGATCGTCATCATGGCGGTCATCGTCGCACTCAGGATGATGAGGAGCTGAAGGTAACACACACGGACCGAAGAACAGGTTAGAGTTGAACGTATAGAACACACAAATGAGAGAACATCTGCTCCGTACGTGAGGGAACGTACAACTCCACCATCAACCCGAAGATAAACGCGGTGTCCGGGGATTAGGGCCCGGACACCCTTTCCAACAACATCGTTCTCAACCACCACGATGGGATGCTCGTGGAACATCCCCCGTCGTCCCGTCAGACCCGGTGCACGACCAACTGTTCCTATGGAAAACGGAATGAAAATGAACAAAAGGGGACTCCTTGCGGTGATCCTGGCCGTCGCCATGGTCTTCGCAGGCGCTCCCCTCGTATCCGGGGATTCGGACGCCGTGTCCCTCGGTATCTACGACAACGTCGTCGGTACCCAGGTCTACGACTCCTCCACCGAGGTCTACGTCAACAGCGACCTCACCATCCCCGACGGTGCCGTGCTCTGGATCAAGGGTGCGAAGTTCACCGTGAACAACGACGCCACCGTCACCATCGAGGCCGGTGGACAGCTCATCATCACACCCGATGAGAGGAACAACAAGCAGCCCACCGTCATCGTCAACGGCGACATCGTCGCGGACGGCATCAAGAACGGCAGGGCCGCGATCGTCAACGCAGCCAACGCGTACGACGAGGACATCGGAGCCGGTGTCGCGGTCTACGGATCCATCATCCTCGACGACGGTGCGGTCATGACCGGTACCGCAGACAACTCCATGGTCGGGTTCGTCCAGGACATGGACGAGTGCATCGCACTTATGGAGAAGCTCACGGACGAAGGGTTCGATGAGGGAACGAGGACAGGAATCGGTGTGCCCAACAACTTCTACCTCGTGGTTCCCAATGGAGCCTGCGACGGTCTCCCCAGCAGTGGGATCACTTACTCCCTGAGCAAGGATGGCGAGGTGATCTACGGTGGAACCAGTACCGCCTCCGACCACGGGGATGAGTGTTGCCACTACTTCACCG
>JAZODL010000265.1:0-5284 GCA_045596945.1 Candidatus Methanomethylophilaceae archaeon
TCTTCCTAAGACCGCTTGGCCTCCGACTTGCCCCTTCAGGACCGCCTCCGAGGCCGTCTTCAGTTCCGTATCTATCCTGACGTTGATTGTGGTGGACACCATGTGCACATGCAGGGTCGGCACCGTATATCAATGATGTGATGGAACGTTATACACACGTACGTGACCGCATCAGCATTCCGATTCGTCATGACGATTGCTCCGGAACCACGGGCCGCCGTTGATAGGATTATAACCACATGGCCCGGTTCACTCCCCATGGCGAAGGAATGCATCGTCTGCGGTACCCAGATAAGGTTCATCGGTACCAGGATCAAGGACGGCGAGCTGTGCGTCGGATGCAGGGGCAGGCTGCCCCTCAGGGTGTACCAGAGGAAGGAGGAGTACGACGGGGAGCGCATAAGGAGGATCTTCGAGTACTTCGACGAGAGGGACGCCAAGGACGCCCAGAAGGGCTTCCTCGGCATCGGCGGCAAGAAGGGACCCACCGAGGAGGAGAGGATAGAGAGCCTCCGCAGGTACAAGGAGCTCCTCGACGACGGGATCATCACCCAGGAGGAGTTCGACGCGAAGAAGAAGCAGCTGCTCGAACTGTGATCATTAACACCCGGGAGGGGTGCGGAGCACCCGTCCCGGGATCCTTGTTTTAATCAGAACTCGCGCCTGTCGAAGAGCAGGAACGAGGCGACCATCGCCGCGACGCCCCACACGGCCATGACGGCGATGCTGCGAACCGCATCGGGCGCCTGCACCATCATGGAGCTGGAGTCGAACGCCGCCATGAACCACACACCGGGTGCGGTGAGCACGGACACGAACGCCTCCTGGCTCATGCCGGCGGCCTGCAGGGCCGCGGCCAGTGCCTCGGGGTTGATGAAGTTCATCGGGTTGGCCAGGGCGGACATCATGGAGTCCATGACCTCGTTGGTTATGTCCCTGTAGCCCTCGGAGACGGTGGTTATCGTGTTCCCCGCCTGGTCCAGCATGTACCAGCAGTCGATGTCGGAGGCCGCCAGGACCATGGACACCGCGGGCAGGATGACCAGAAGGACCACGAAGGTCAGGATCGTGGAGGTGTTGGACCTCTTCATCACGGAGCTGACCAGGAGCGCCACGCCGGTCGTTCCGAAGGAGTAGGCGAACGCCATGCCCATGGACGCGAACAGGTCCGGATCGACACCGCCCGCGACGACCAGAGACACCACCGCGGCGAACACGTAGTACAGCGCGATGAACGCGAAGCTGACCACCAGGCACGCCAGCATCTTCCCGATGAAGATCGCGGACTTCCTGATGGGTCTGGTGAACACTATGAGCGCGGTCCTCTCCTCGAACTCGGAGACTATGCTGATCGATGCGAACAGCGTGGACGCTATCAGGACCACGAAGGTGGACATCGACAGGTAGGAGTACGCTATCTGCGAGGGGTCGTCCGGGAGCCCGTCGCCCACGATGTAGGGTGCGAAGGTCAGGACGAACAGGATCAGTCCCAGGAGTCCGAGGAAGAGGGTCATCCTCTTCCCGTTGACGAACTTCAGGACCTCGTTCCTCATGACCACGGCGGACTGCCTCATGTTCTCTGTGACTGTGGTTCCCATGGTATCACCTCGACTCCTTGATCAGGTCCAGGTAGATGGTCTCCAGGGAGTTCTCCACCTCGGACAGGGAGTACACGCCGATACCGGACTCCGCCATCTGGGTGTACAGGGTGCGCTGCTCCTCCGCACCCCCCTTGATCTTCACTATGCACTCGTTGCCGCCGTTGCGCTGTGCGTCGACGACGTTGTCCATGCCGCGGATCCTGGACAGGAGCTCCGGGGTGGGCTCCTCCACGGTCCTCACGACGATGCCCCTGTAGTCGGCTATGCTCTTGACCACGTCTATCCCGTCGTGGACCAGCAGCCTCCCGTGGTTGATCATCGCCACGCGGTCGCACAGGTCACTGACCTCGTGGAGGATGTGGGAGCTCATCAGGATGGTGAGGTCGTTGGTGTCGTTGCGGAGGTTCTTGAGGATCTCCCTCATCTCCGCCATGCCCCTGGGGTCGAGACCGGACGTGGGCTCGTCCAGGATGATCACCTTCGGATCGTCCAGGAGGGCCTGGCCGAGGGCGATCCTCTGCCTCATGCCCTTGGAGAACGTCCCGAGCTTCTTGTCACCCCACTGGGTCATCTTGACCTTCTCCAGGATCTCCTCCGTCTCGGATGCGACGGCCTCGCGGGACATGCCTATGATCCCGCCGATGTACCTCATCGTCTCGCGGGGCGTGAGGTACGGGTAGAACTCCGGGGTCTCGACGACGGCCCCCACACCCACCAGCGCACCGCTGGGGTCGCTGACGACGTCCACGCCGTTCAGGTAGGCCGATCCGGACGTCGCGTTGATCAGGTTGGTGAGGATCTTCAAAGTGGTGCTCTTGCCGGCACCGTTCGGTCCGAGGAACCCTGTGAAGCTGTTCCTCTTGATCTTCAGGTCCAGTCCGTCGACGGCCGTGAAGCTGCCGTACTCCTTCCTGAGACCCTCGAGCTCGATGGGGTCGCGTGTCATGCCGTTCCGCGCCCCCCGTTGGTGGATCTGTGTTCCATCGTCTTCCGCCTGGGGTTTCCCCCGGGTGTGTTTCGACGCTCATTTTATTTAACCGTATGCGGGACTGCCACACATGTGTCCGTGGTATGGACGCGGAGGGCACCGCACTTTGGACAATCATTATATAGTATGAATCAATACGAGGGATTAGGCGGATGTGGTCTAGGGGTCATAACTCAACCTTGCCAAGGTTGGAACCCGGGTTCAATTCCCGGCGTCCGCACCATTCTCACTCTTTTGTCTCATCGTTTCTTGTCCCATCGTCCATCCGTGTCGATTGCGACGATGATCATTGTTTTGGGGATGTGCCGGTGCGGTGTGCACCGGCTGTTTGATCAGGCCTTGCGCCTTCTGAGGATCCTGGATGAGATGAACCTCCACGTACCGGCAACGAGGTGGTAGAGACCGATTATCTCGGCGATGACCATCACACCCATAATCCCGAGTATGATGAACACCATCAGCAGATCCGAATCGGAAATGTCTGTGTACTCCGGTTGTGACTCGACATAGTATCCTGTCTCTGACAATTCAGGGTATTCGAAATCGGTATACTCATACCCCATCGCATGGTTTCTCCCTATGTAAGCAGAGGAACACAGAAGATAATCGTGATCACCTATCGACTCATCATCGTTGTCGTTCCAGGTCACATCCACGGGGTACCATTTTCCATCATCCATCCTGACGATGTTCCAAGCATGGTGCACTAATGTTCCATCCTGTAACGTCCTACCTCCGATTTCGTAGCATTCAATCCCATATGAATCGCAGAGTGCCTTGAACGCTTCCGCATAACCCTCGCACACGACGGATTGTTTCTCGTGGACCAATGCTCCGTACGAATCCTGACCATGGTCGACATCCTTTGCATCGGTACCATTGATCTCCGCCCATCCATGATTGTACGTGATTCTTTCAACCAGATAGTCGTTGATAGCCACTATCGCCTCGTAATCATTGTCTATTCCGGTGAAGTCAAAGGACTCGACCGCTTCCTTCAACCGAACCACGTTGGATGGGATATCGTCGCCAGATCTGGACTCGATCATCACATACCCGCTACCGTCGGTGTATGTGTATATCATACAACGTGCACCTGCATTGAGAATCGTGCAGGATGCCTCAGCCTCGTAGGCATACAGAGCATTCTTGAATGCAGAGGAATCGAACCTGTGGTAACTCAACTTCTGACCCACGGACGCCTTCGAGAGATCGTTGTAATACCTCTTCTCCTCCGCGGTCAGTTGGTCGTAGAAAAACCTGCCCTCGGTGTGATCGGGCACATCGGCATCCGCAGATGGGATGATCAGGGATGTCGACAGCACCACTGCCACGAGGACGAGGGTGATGTGCTTCGCCTTGTCCATGGCCGGCCATCCGCACCCTGTAGCTTAACCGTTCCCATCCCCGCTCATGCCGGAACATGGACGACCGTCGGTCGGTTGTCCCCCGGGTGTCCGTGTGCATCCCCGGAATGGCAGCGCATTTCATCTACCACCGCGTCGTTCCACATCGCGGAGGTTCCCAGTTTGGATTTCATCGATGCATTCCAGCTCCTGGTCGTGGGTCTCATCCCCGTCGTCATCGCCGTCCTCGAGTACCGTGAGAACAGGCTCCAGCGCAGGGTAGAGGAGTTCAGGATCAACCACAGAGACCTCAGCAGGAACAGGTTCGAGTACTCCGAGGCGAACCTCGAATCCTACATGAAGGAGGTCAAAGCACAAGTGGAACGCGGGATCCAACCGGAGCTGTGCGTGGACTACCTCGTCCATTCCGGGGACTGGTGCGTCGCACCGATCCCGACGGACCGCGTCCGCCTCCTCAAGGCGGGGGACGTGGTCACCTATCCGAGACCACGTTCCGTCCTCCCGTACAGGGGAGGCTACACCTACAACGTCAAGCGCATCCTCGGGAAGAGCATGTTCAACGGCACCATGACCGTGATCAGGGACGTCTCGGTCGGCGACGAGGTCGACATACGTGTCGGGGAGTCCGACTACTTCACCTACTACGACCTCTGCGAGTACCGCGCCTACATGACCGTCTACAACGACGTGGTCCGTCTCCCGGGCAACACCGGTCGCGCCGGACCCGTGGTCCCCCTGGACCGTTTCACTGACTGGGGCTCCCGTCCCGTGGGCATCGGGGTCTGCACGCTGACCGTGCTGCACAACATCGGCGACGGCACGCTCTTCTGCGTACACCACAGGTCCGACAGGCTGGCCGAGGCGATGAACACCACATCGCTGGTCCCCGCCGGTTCCCTCCAGATACCCCTCGACGAGATCGGTGACGGGGACACAGACCACATCGGGAAGACCATCCTGAGGGAGTTCGTGGAGGAGTTCCTGAACTGCCCCGAGATCGAGTACCCCGAGTCCTTCGACCTGGACATGCCGGACTCCATGCGCACGTACTACCTGACCATGGGGTTCGACCCGCTGAACACGAAGATGGAGATGGTTACCATGCTGGTGATCGACTGCGCGGGGGAGGACCTGAAGCCCTTCCTCTCCAGGTTCTCCGACGTCAGGTTCGGCGACGGCCCCCTGACCATGGACGAGCTCTCCGCCGTCCTCGCCGCATCGTCCTACGAGGGCGACATCGAGGTGCGCCCGTTCGACATGGAGTACGTCCTCCGCCACATGCGCGACAGGAAGGCCATGCCTGTGTTCAGGGAGGCCATGAGGTACGT
>JAZODL010000266.1:0-1556 GCA_045596945.1 Candidatus Methanomethylophilaceae archaeon
CTTCGATGTGACCCCGTAGCGACGCGATATGTTCGCCTCCATGTAGGCGGCGAGGAGGTCGCATGCCTTGAGGTCCGTACCGCACCTCGTCCCGAAAACGGGATGATCGGCATCGGTGAACGGGTCATGGACCATGAACCGGAACTCGTCCCTCCACGATGGGTCCAGGAGGGGCATTATGTCGGAATCCACGAGATCGCGCTCGTACTCCTCCAGGATCTCGGACAGACCGTCCACACTGACCTTGATCGGGGTTATCACATCCTTCGTGAGGACCTCGGGCAGATCGTGGAACAGGCCCGTGTAGAAGTCGTTGTAGATGCGATGGTCGTCGGCACCCACATCCAGGTCGTGGAGATACATGGAATCGGCCACCATGAGGGAATGACCGAGCACCGCCGTACGTGGGACGCGCGGTGTGCGCGCCCAACGCTTCTGGAACCTGAGCTGACCGACAAGGTCTATGAAATCGAAGGTCTCACGAGACGAGGACAGCATCTCCCTGACGCCCCGAAGGTCCAGATGCTGGAAAATCTGCTGGTCGATCTCCGTGCGCGTCTTCTCGATCCCGTACAGGGAGCGGTTGGACTCGTAGATCAGGTTGAACTCCCAGCGTGTAGCGAGGTAGTGTGCCGCGCGTATGACCGCGTCCTCCCGGGTGTCCTTTTCCGAACGCATGTACTCCACGAACCTGTCCCTGAACCCGTCCCCGGGATCTGGGACCATGCGGTCGAACTCCGAGAGGACGAACGCGTTCACCTGTTCCCTCCTCTCCTCCACGATCCTGTGGAACACCTGCGGCTTGAGGTCGGTGAGGACGGAGCGCTGGATGAAGGAGTACATGGTGTTCTCGATGAGCCTCCTCCAGTCCATGGGGTTCCCGTCCAGCTCCTCGTACTTGGCAAGGATCCAGGCGATGGCGGCCTTGTGGGCCTGCTTGTCCATCTCGGTGAGCTCCACCGGGGTCAGATGGTCGTTCCACCTGTGCATGTTGGCGGAGTTGAAGAGGAGGTACAGGATGTTCGGGTTGAGACACGGCATGGTCACTCATCCCCGTCGGACCCGGCATCCCCCGGTCCATCGGACACCCTGCTCCCGAGGAAGGTGAGCACATAACCCGCACCCAGGAGAACCAGTCCCGCTATGAACGACGCCACTCCGAGGTCGGAGGGGTTCACGACATAGGACGCGAACGATGCGGTCATCACCAGTGTGCCGGAGATAGAAACGACGAGGGGGACCCTTTCATCCATGGTGGTGGATGTCCGTGGTCGGTAATAAAAATAGAGGGGGTCCGACCCCCTCGTGCCTCACTGGGAGGCCTGGACGAACCTGTTTATGACGAACTTCTTGTCCATTGATGCCAGGAACGCACCGAGCCTGGGTCCGGCGGTCTTTCCGATGAGGACCCTGTACATGGCCTTGTAAGCGCCCTTGGATCCCACAGGGGACTCCTTGGCGACCTCGGATATGATGGCGTTGATGGATTCGGCATCCCAGTTGCAGTCGTTCATGCGCACGACGAGAGCCTGGAAGAAGACCTTCTCGTTCATGGT
>JAZODL010000267.1:0-10693 GCA_045596945.1 Candidatus Methanomethylophilaceae archaeon
GGTAGAGCGTGTGACTGTTAATCACAAGGTCCTCGGTTCAAATCCGTGCGGCGGCGCCATCTTCTCCTACATCATCTAATCGCTTCCTGTTACGATACCTATTTATCCATCCTGCCAATACCCTCATCCAAGGGCTCGTAGCTTAGTCAGGTAGAGCGTTTGGCTCATAACCAAATGGCCGTCGGTTCAAATCCGGCCGGGCCCACTATCCCATTCTTCTTCATCGAGGGTACGATCCGCACCCAACGATCGACATGAAAAAATAAAGTCCGCGGGTGCACCCCGCGGTTTGCTCCACATCACCTCTGACCGGTGATGTAGATGAGGTGCCATCCGAACTGCGTCTGAACGACCGTCATGTCACCGACATTGTACGAGAATGCGGCGTCCTCGAAGGGCTTGACCATCTGACCGCGTCCGAACCAACCGAGGTTCCCTCCCTGCCTACCGGAGGGGCACTGGGATTTCTGGGCCGCGAGCTGTGCGAAATCCTCGCCTGCGTAGACCCTTCTCTGGAGTTCGTAAGCCTCTGCCTGTGTGCTCACGAGGATGTGGGAGCAACGTGCCTGTCTGACCATGGGACCCCCATGCGCAGGGGATGATAAGTAAGTTGGTCATGAGACCCCGTCACGGAGGGCGTAACGCGCGGAACGCGTACTGCCCCCGACCTTCTCGATCGACCCATCGCGACGGAGGCCCTGGAGTATGTTGGTCGCCCTGACGGCGAGCTGGTCCCTGGAGAGTCCGTCCCTGTCGCGCGATGCCAGCACCTCCACCACCATGGAACGGTCCACGGAACCCTCCCTCTCCAACATCAGCAGGACCGCATCGCGGTCCGTCCCCCCGAGGAACCGTTGCATGGCGCCCCCCGAGTCCACGCTGATCAGCGGCACCCCGTCGCGGACCGCCACGAGACCGGCCGACACCAACCCCTCGACCTCCCGTTCCGGGACGTACATCCCCCTGTCCAGCCTGTCCAGGGACACCAGCACGTCCAACGGGAGGTCCTCCCGGAGGTCAAGCATACGGACGTACGGGCCGGTCCTGCGACCGGGGAACGTCACGGAGACGTGTCCGTCCGATATGTCGTAACGGGGCATCGGGAAGCGACGCGACACCTGCGAGACATACAGTGAACGTATCCCAGAGCGGTTCCCGGGGGTCAGCCCCGAGGCCGCCATCGACCTCACGAGGTGGGCGTTGCGCGGCACCCTGAACGACGGACGCGAGAGGACGAAGGATTCGGGCGCGACCTCCGGGAAGGATCCCCTGCTGACGACCGTCACGGATTCCCCCTCCCTCTCCACCAGGTCTATCGTGCCCCCGAGTCCGTAATCCTGATGGGCGACGGCGTTGAACAGGGCCTCCGTGAGAGACGCGGTGCGGTACGTGCCGACGGTCCTAACCCCCTCCCCGCCGCCGACCGTGACGGACGGGTTGTGCACCATGGAGGCCGCCTGACGGACGGCCAGGACCATCGGCGGCCCGAACGTGCGCGAATCGACCACGCGGCCGTCCACCCCGATGAGCCTCCAACGTATGCTCGCTCCCACCAGATCCTGCACATCCGACGACCTCCCCAGGAGGACGAGTGCGGAGTTGGTGAGACGCCCCCTCTTCATCAGACCCGTCCCCGCAAGGAACGTGGTGTCGTCACCAGTTGCGGCACCATCCCCATAACGCGAGGCATGGGAGGCACGGATGGAGCGGACCGCCTCGGGATCCAGGTACCTTACGGTCACATCGGACACGGTGTTGCCGGTCCAATCATCGTACATCGCGGGGGAGCCCATGGCACGCAATCGTCGGACCCGTTTATAATCTCATTTATTCTCATTCATACAGGTGGGCCCCCGCCTCCGACCCGTCGCGTGCGCGCTCAAGGGTTATATACCGACAACCTGTCGGACGGACAATAGACGGGCGACGTCCGTCTGAAAGAGGATTGAACATGGTGAAATTGCCGCGTATCCAGAAGGTCATCACTGCATGCGTCCAGTGCGGTTACTGCATCGACGTCTGTGAGGCCCACAACCAGACCCCTTGGGAGTCCGTCACACCCAGGGGAAAGATCTACTACATCACCCAGCTCGACAAGGTCGGAACGGGAGCCGAGGACAAGCTCCTCGGAAGGGAGGTCGAGCTCAGCCCCGAGTTCGTCGACGCGATGTACAAGTGCACCGGTTGCGGAAACTGCGAGGTCGTCTGCCACGCGAACATCCACCTCGTGGACTTCTGGGAGGAGATGAGGGAGTGGATTGTCTCCTGCGGAGCCGGACCCCTGTCCGCCCACAAGGGAATGGGTGAGAAGGTCGCCAAGTTCCACAACCCCTACGGTGAGCCCCCGTCCAAGAGGGACGCATGGTGGCCCGCGGATGTCGAGAGGGCGTACGCACCCGATGCGATCTTCTTCGCGGGATGCACCGGATCCTACAGGATGCAGCACATCGCACAGGCCGGAGTCACCGTCCTGTCCCGTGCCGGCGTCAGGATGAACTGCCTTGGTGACAAGGAATGGTGCTGCTCCTCGCCCCTGCTGAGGACCGGTAACCCCGACGAGTCCCTCAAATGCGCCGAGACCGTCGTCGAGAAGGCCGACGGAATGGGTGCCAAGGACATGGTCATGACCTGCTCCGGATGCTACAAGACCGTCTCCTCCGACTTCGGCAGGTACTACGCCAAGGTCGGACAGAACGTCTACCACTTCTCCCAGTACGTAGAGAAGCTCATCGGCGAGAGGAAGCTCCCCCTCAACAACGAGTTCAACGCAAAGGTCACCTACCACGACCCCTGCCACCTCGGAAGGCACTCCGGCGTCTTCGACGCCCCCAGGAACGTCATCAAGAAGATCAAGGGCATCGAGTTCGTCGAGATGGACAGGTCCAGGGAGAACTCCAGGTGCTGCGGTGCAGGTGGAGGATACAAGAGCCAGTTCAACGACTTCGCGGTCAACATCGCCGCCGAGAGGATCAGGGATGCCGAGGAGACGGGTGCCGAGGTGCTCATCACCTGCTGCCCCTTCTGTGTTCTGAACCTCTCCGCGGGAGCGAAGAAGATCGGATCCAAGATCAAGGTCATGGATCTGTCCCAGGTCCTCCTCCAGGTCACCGCACCCAAGGAAGAGACCCCTTCCGAGTGAGACCGAAACCATATCCAGGGGGCGCAAGCCCCCTTCCCACTTTTCATGTCGTTCCCCGATCTGTGTCCCGACCTCGTCAAAGCCCTGGAGAACAGGGGCATCAAGGAACCCACACCGCCCCAGGCCGACGCCATCCCCCGCATACTGAAGGGAGGGAACCTCCTCCTGGTGGCACCCACCGGCATCGGCAAGACCGAGGCGGCCATGCTGCCGATCCTCGACACGATCCACCGCACCAAGGGTGCGACCGGCGGGATACGCTGCATATACATCACCCCCCTGAGGGCGCTGAACAGGGACATGATGCGCAGGATGGAGGAGTACGGCAACGCCCTCGACGTCACCGTCGGGGTCAGACACGGCGACACCCCCCAGGCGGAGAGGAACCGCCAGTCCCAGAACCCTCCCGAGATCCTCATCACGACACCGGAGACCCTGCAGGTGATGTTCACGGGCAAGCGTCTCGTCCAGCACCTGAAGAACGTGAGGTGGGTGGTCGTGGACGAGATCCACGAACTGTCCAACACAGAGAGGGGCGCCCAGATGAGTGTCGCCCTGGAGCGCCTCACACTGCTGGCGGGAGACTTCCAAAGGATAGGTCTCTCCGCGACGGTCGGGAACGTCGAGAACGTCGCCAGGTTCCTGGTCGGTCCGAGGAGGGAGGTGACCATCAGGAAGCACGACACCCACAGGGACTTCGACATCCGGGTCGAGAGTCCCGAACCGGCGACATCCGACTCCGTCCTGCTGGACAAGCTCCAGAGCGACCCCGACATCCTGGCGGTGATGAAGAGGGCACGCGAGATCATCGAGACGGGGCGCTCGACGCTGTTCTTCGTGAACACCAGGGAGACCGCCGAGTGGCTCGCCGCGAGGTACCACCTTTGGGACGAATCGCTCCCGGTGGAGGTCCACCACGGATCCCTGTCCAAGGAGAATAGGATGGACATGGAGGATGGATTCAAAAAGGGGGACATCAAGGCCCTTATCTGCACATCGTCCCTGGAACTGGGGATAGACGTCGGCTCAACGGACATGGTCATCCAGTACAACTCCCCCAGACAGGTATCCCGCATGATCCAACGTGCCGGTCGCGCCGGTCACAGGATCGGCGAGAGGATCCGTGCGAAGGTCATCGCCACCGCCCCCGACGAGGTTGCCGAGGCCATGGTCGTGGCACGCAGGTGCGACGCCAAGGAGCTGGAGTACTGGGAGGGGAGACCCTGTCCGCTGTCGGTCGTCGCCAACCAGCTCATAGCCATGACCATGGGGGGTTCCATGGACCGCGAGACCGCGTACAAGGTCTTCAGGGGCTCGCACGTCTTCCGCGACCTCTCCCGCGAGGACATGGATGCCGTGCTCGAGCAACTGAAGTCCATCAAGATGGTCTTCGAGGACGAGGGATCGTTCAGGCGCTCCAAGAAGGGGATGGACTACTTCTACAACAACATCTCCATGATCCCCGACGAGCGCACCTATATGATCCGCGACATAGGGACGCGTGCGGTCATAGGGACCCTGGACGAGAGCTTCGTCGCATCGTTCGCGGAACCGTTCGCGATGTTCATCGCGAAGGGACGCACGTGGAGGATCGTCGAGATGAGGGAGGACGAGATCCTCGTCGAGGAGGTCCGCGCGGTGGGATCCGTCCCGTCGTGGGTCGGATCGGACATCCCCGTTCCACACGAGGTCGCCATGGAGGTCGGACGCCTCAGGAGGCTCCGCAACTACGGGGACTATCCGGCAGACGAGGGATGTGTGCGCGTCCTGGAGACGTACTTCGGGGAACAGGACGGGAAGGCGGTCATGCCCACCGACGAGACGGTCACCCTGGAAGTCGGGGACAGACTCGCCATCGTGAACTGCTGCTTCGGGACCAGGGTGAACGAGACCCTCGGGAAGATCTACTCCGCACTCCTCACCGCCCGCCTCGGCGAGAGCATCGGGGTGACCGTCGACCCCTACCGCATCATAATGGAACTCCCGCGCAATATAAAGAGGGAGGTCCTCCGGGACACGGTCCTGTCCGTCAAACCGGGGACGGTGGAGGCCCTGGCCCGCCTGACCATCCTGAACTCCTCGTTCCTCCGCTGGAGGTTCGTCTTCGTGGCGAAGAAGTTCGGGATCATAGAGAAGGATGCGGACCACCGCTTCATGAACTTCAACAGGCTCTTCGACCTCCACAAGGACACGCCCGCGTACAGGGAGGCCGTGAACAAGGTCCTCTGGGAGGACCTGGACATCGTGAACACCGAGCGGATGGTATCCGACATGGCGTCGGGCAGGATCAGGGTCGTCCTGGGGGCCGTGTCCCCGATAGGTCTGGAGGGCATAGTTCGCTCGAAGGAGCTCATGCAGCCGGTCCGTGCGGATCACTCGATCCTGATGGCCCTCAAGAAGAGGTTGGAGGACGAGGTGCTGTTCGCATCCTGCATGAACTGCACATCGCAGTGGAGGTTCCGTGTGGGCGACGCCCCCAAGACTTTCAGGTGCCCCCAGTGCGGCGGGTGCATGGTGGCCGCCCTCAAGGGTTACGAGAGGGAGAACATCAAGCTCCTCAGGCAGAAGGAGCTGTCCTCCCAGGAGAAGAAGGATGTGCAGAGGCTCTCCCGCAACGCGAACCTCGTGAACGAGCACGGTCGCCGTGCGGCGATCACCCTAGCGGGCAGGGGCGTCGGCCCCGATGCGGCGTCGAGGATACTCCGCAGCATGCACGTCGACGAGGACGAGTTCTACAGGGAGATCATGAACGCGGAGATCCTCTACGCCAAGAACAAGAGGTTCTGGGACTGATCACGCCACATGGTTCGTGACCGACCCGACGCCTTCGATGGATGCGCACACGGTGTCGCCCCTCCTTATCTCGGAGACGCCCTCGGGGGTCCCTGTTATGATCACGTCCCCCTCCTCGAGGGTCATGTAACCGGATATGTACGATATGATCCACGGGATCCCGAAGATCATGTCACGGGTGTTCCCGTCCTGTCTCACCTCCCCGTTGACGGTCAGTGTCAGATGGAGCGAGTCGAGAGGGGGCACCTCGCCCACGGGGACGGGGTCGGACATGGGTCCGAACGTGTCGATGCCCTTGCTGAGGTCCCAGGGGTTGCCCTCCGCACGGGCACGCGACTGCATGTCCCTGGCGGAGACATCGTTGAAGACGGCGACATGGGACACGTGGGACAGGGCCTCGGATTCGGGGATGCACCTTCCGGGGACCCCGATCACCAATGCCAGCTCCACCTCGTGCTGGACGTTCGTCACACCCTCGGGTATCACGATGTCGTCGCCGTCGCCGACCACGCAGCTGGACGGCTTCAGGAAGACCGCCGGAACCTCCGGCAGCTCCGACTCCAACTCGGTGACATGGGAACGGTAGTTCCATCCGATGCAGACGATCTTTCCGGGCTTCATGACGGGGTAATCGGACTCATCGTAGAAAACAACGCACCGTCAGATGAAACCGCCCTTGACCGTGAACTCGGGCTTCTTCTCCTCGACCTGGGGCTTCCTGAGCCTGATGTTCGTCTTGGCGTAGTACCCCTGGCAGATGACGTACACCTCGGAGGAAGTCGGTCTGGAGGCGTCCGGCGAATGGACCTTCACGGACTGGAACCTCTTCTCGAGCTCGTCCTTGAGCGAGGGGAACATGTCACCCATGAACACCTTCATCACGAGCTTTCCCTCCTTCTTCAGAACGCGGTCGCAGACATCCACGGCGTACATGCACAGGTCGATGGAACGCGCATGGTCCATGCAGTAGTGGCCCGCGATGTTGGGCGCCATGTCGGACAGGACCACGTCCGCCTTCCCGCCGAACCTCCGGAGGAGCTCGAGCATCGTGCTGTCCTCGGTGATGTCCCCGACGAACGTCTCGACACCCTCCAGGGGCTTGATGTACCTCAGGTCCACGCCTATGACCCTTCCGTTCGGCCATGTGCGCTCCTGTGCGACCTGCAGCCAACCCCCGGGACACGCCCCGAGGTCGACGACCGCGTCCCCGGCCTTGAAGATGCCGAAGCGGTTGTCGATCTGAATGAGCTTGAAGGATGCCCTGGAGCGGTAGTTGAGCTTCTTGGCGAGCTTGTAGTAGTGCTCGTTCCTCCTCTCCGCCACCCAGCGGTCGTGCAGGTCTGCCATGGGCCTTCGTATCTGAATGACTTATATATTGTTGTTGCAGACGCCGTCGTGGTAAGGTAAATACTGGGAAGGCCGTTGCCGACCAGGATGTGGAGGATAGGAGATCTCGAGTTCGACGGACACGTAGTCCTGGGACCCATGTCGGGTTTCTCGTTCAACAGCTACAGGAGGTTCATGAGACCGTTCGGGGTGGCGGTGTCCGTCACGGAGATGGTCTCCAGCATGGGACTCGTGTACGGGCAGAAGCGCACGGGGGACTACGTGAGGTTCGAGGCGGACCATCCGACCGGGATGCAGCTGTTCGGCAGCAGACCCGAGGCGATGGCCGAGGCCGCGCGCATAGCCCTCGAGACGAATCCCACGGTGTCGTTCCTGGATGTGAACATGGGTTGTCCCGTCCCCAAGGTCATCCGCAGCTCGTCGGGTTCGGCACTCATGAAGGACCCGTCCCGCTGCGGGGACATAGTGAGGGCGATGAAGGGGGCGGTGGACGTGCCGGTGACCGTCAAGACGAGACTGGGCTGGGACATGGACTCCGTCAACTACCGCGAGGTCCTGGACGAGGTCGTGTCCGCGGGAGCGGACGCGATCACCATCCATGCGAGGACCAAGGAGGAACTCTACACCGGAAGGCCCCATTTCGACATGATTGCCGACCTGCAGTCGGACCTCTCCGTACCGCTGATCGTCTCCGGCAACATCTACTCCGTGGAGGACGCCGTCAACGCCATGGGGGTGACCGGTGCCACCGCGGTCATGGTGGCACGCGGGGGCGTGGGCAACCCGTTCCTCGTCACGCAGATCGACAGCATGATCCGCACGGGCCGTGCCCCGCCCAACCCCACCATATCCCAGCAGGTCGACTGGTGCCTGGAGCTCGTGGACATGGTTCTGGAGGAGAAGGGACCCGACATGGGGATCAGCAAACTGAGGAGCATTGCGCCCCGCTTCGTGTCCGGATGCCGCGACTGCAGGGAGTTTAGGAGGAAACTCGCCCGCGAGGCGTTCGACAGGGAGAACCTGGTGAGGATACTCCGGGAGGTCCGGGACGAGATGGGGGACCAGAGGGTGCGCAGCCACGGCATGGGCGCATGCCATTGGGACGACGACCTGTGACCCGCGCGCGCCCGCATGGAGAACAATAATAACCTCCCATCCGTTAGGGACTGACGAGGATCAAAATGAGCGGTTGGACCTACGCGAAATCGGGAGTCAACATCGACCAGAAATCCAGTGCCATCAAGGCGTTGGTAGACGAGCTCGGATACAGGAGACAGGGCATCGGGCAGTCAGTCCACATGGACGGCCTCTTCGCCAGCCTCATCGACTTCGGCAGCATGTACATCACCATGGCCACCGACGGAGTGGGGTCCAAGCTCATGATCGCGGAGGCCCTCAACAAATGGGACACCGTGGGCATAGACTGCATCGCGATGAACGTCAACGACACAATCTGCGTCAACGCCGAGCCCACGTCCTTCGTGGACTACATCGCCATCGACAAACCCAACGAGGAGATCACCAAGGCCGTCGGCGTCGGACTCCAGAGGGGTGCGGAGCTCTCCAACATGGAGATCGTCGGAGGCGAGATCGCGGTCCTCCCCGAACTCGTCAACGGACTGGACCTCTCCGGAACATGCCTCGGGTACGTCGAGAAGGACAGGATCATCACCGGAGACAAGTGCGAGGAGGGAGACCTTATCATATCCCTCAGATCCTCGGGAATCCACTCCAACGGACTCACCCTCGCAAGGAAGGTCGTCGAGGCCAACGGCATCGCGTGGACCGACAAGGTCGCCGGACTCCCTAACACGATCGGCGAGGAGCTCCTCACGCCCACCGAGATCTACGTTAGGCAGGTCCTCGAGATCACATCCGACCACACCGTCCACGGACTCGTCGACATCACGGGAGGCGGACTCAGGAACATCCTGCGCATGAGGAAGGGTCTGAGGTACGTCATCAGCGACCCCGTGGAACCCGCCCCCATCTTCAAGGTCATCCAGGAACTGGGCCAGGTCGACGACAGGGAGATCTACCAGACCCTCAACATGAGCATGGGCTTCACCATCATCGCCCCCGCGGACGATGCGGAGGAGATCGCCGCGAAATACGGCAACGCCGAGATCGTCGGCCGCGTCGAGAAGGGCGACGGGGTCCTGCTGGAACCCGGCAACATCCTCTACGACCACTACTGATCGGACGGGGCACCGCCCCGTCCACTTCTACACATCCCGCCCCAACCAGTTCAGAGGGTGAGGCGGGCGTTTATGGCACCGCACACCGCACCGAGCGCGGTGCAAGTCTCCAAGGAGAATCCGCCGGGGGTGATGTCCATGTTGTACCTGGGGATGGATGCCGTCTTCCTCGGTACCCCGTGGGGACCTATGCCGAAGACGAGCAACACGCTCTGACCATGGTTGATCATGTCCATGAGCCCGTCCAGGCCGATCTGCTTCTGGGGCTCGGGCTTGCTGGTGGTGAGCACCGGTTCGCCGAGCTGCGGCGGGAAGCCCCTGTCAGGATACGGGAACTTCATGAAGCGTCCCTTCTCCGCGAGGTCCATGAAGTAGCCACCGTGTGCACCGATGGACGTCGTCCCCGCGATCCACTGGGCCACCTCGACGGGTGTGCGCGTGTCCTCGGGTATCGGGAACCCGAACAGCGCGAGGTTCATGTCGAACGCGCGTGCGAGGTCGCCGGCGCGTGCGATGGTGCGCCTGTGGGGCTCCCTGAAGTTCTGGTCGTATGAGTTGTACAGTCCGATGGTTACCCTGCCTCTGCCCATGCTATCAACCCGTCCTCCTACGGCCCACTATGGCGTACGCGTCCCCGTCCATGAAGATCTCGTAATCCGGGTACTCCGTCTGGAGACGGGATACCTCCGCCATGACCTGAGACAGAGTGAGCGGACTGGTGCGGATGTCGATGAATACCTTATCGGGTTCCAAGGGATGCCCCCTGAGGGATTGTAGGAGAAATCATGGTGCCGTGAGCCGGGCTCGAACCAGCGACTTCAAGATCTTCAGTCTTGCACTCTCCCAACTGAGTTACCACGGCGTGATTCCCCCCTATGGGCATTTGTGTTATAAAGTTTTTCATCAAATGAGGGCCCGGGGGAACCCCCGGACCACTGGTTTCACTGTTCGGGGAGTGTTTCAGCGCCCTCCGCCGACATCTCCTGTTCCTGGGCCTCGGTCATCACCGGCTCGACGGCGGTGATCTTGTCGTCGTTGCGGAGGTCCATGACCCTGACGCCCTTGGCGTTGCGCCCGGTCTCGCGGATCTCGTCGGTGTCCATGCGGATGATCTTGCCGCTGCGGGACGTCAGCATGAGCTGGTCGCCGGGGTTGACCTTCCTCACACCGACCACGTTGCCGTTGCGCTCGTCGGTCTTGATTGTGATGACCCCCT
>JAZODL010000268.1:0-1966 GCA_045596945.1 Candidatus Methanomethylophilaceae archaeon
AAATACTTCATACATCTTTTGATTTGAATCCAATTTTATAAAATCAAAAATACGTTGTAAAAAATTTAGGGTAGGCTAAATTATAGATAGCCAGATATTCAAAAATCCATAATTAGCGGTATTTCCTCAAAGGGTAATACAACCAATTTTTTTGTAACCTTTTTTCCAATAGTTCGTTAACATGTTGCGTGTTTTCCGGCGATATCGGATAAATATTGAAAATAAGAATGTTTAAATAATGCGATACCACAGAACGATCCGTTTCAGACCATGCTGGGTATTGCGGTTATTGGATGGGACGTGTATCCAACGTTGACAATAACTCGGCGATGTTATTTTTGATAATCGGCCCGTGTCCGGGGACGGCTCCGAAATCACCGGGAAGGGTAACCCGAAAAATTGACGTGCGCTCCACCGGAAGCCCCTGCAGTCGCAGAGGTTATAACGACGCAGGCGATTCACTCGGCATGGTCGTCAAGTCGAAGAGGGGCAGGAGGAGATACATCGTGTTCACAGTCCCCGGGCACATCGGGAGGAACGATGTCCTGTCCGCCCTTGAGACGATCTCGGAATCCGTTCCCGAACACAAGGTCATAACCAGTTTCGACGGGAAGGCCGTGGTGAGATGCGAACCCGGGAACGAGGGGATGGTGGCCGAGGCCATGTCCTCTGCATGGGAGTGCTCAACGTCCCTGACGACATCAGGGACGTTGAGGACCATCCGCGAGAAATACCCCGAGCTCAAGGTCCCACGGAAAAGGAAGCGCCGAGTCTGACGGGGCGCTGACAACGTCTTTATAGTGCCCCATCATTGCTGACGCGTCTAATAATAAAGGAGCGTCAACAATGCAACCCGGACAGATGGCATATGACAGGGGGATAACCGTTTTCTCCCCCGACGGAAGACTGTTCCAAGTCGAGTACGCCCGCGAGGCCGTGAAGAAAGGTTCCACTACCATCGGACTGAAATACAACGGAGGAGTGGCGCTCATCGTCGACAAGAGGTCCGCGAGCAGGCTCCTCGAACCCAAATCCACGGAGAAGATCCACGACATCGACGACTACATCGGATGCGCCACATCCGGACTTGTTGCTGACGCCAGGGTACTCGTCGACGAGGCGAGGAAGAACGCCCAGATGCACAGGGTCCACTACGGCGAGAAC
Organism: Candidatus Methanomethylophilaceae archaeon; assembly: GCA_045596945.1. Lineage (GTDB taxonomy): Archaea > Thermoplasmatota > Thermoplasmata > Methanomassiliicoccales > Methanomethylophilaceae > Methanoprimaticola. The sequence goes on from JAZODL010000268.1 coordinate 1,165, forward strand.
ATCTCCGTCGAGATGCTCGTCAAGAAGGTCTGCGACCACAAGCAGAACTACACGCAGTACGGGGGAGCACGCCCCTTCGGAACCGCCCTCCTCGTGGCGGGTACCGACGACCTCGGGGTGCACCTCTTCGAGACGGACCCCTCCGGTGCGCTCGTCGCATACAAGGCGACCGGCATCGGGAGCGGACGCCCGGTCGTGATGGACATGTTCGAGAAGGAGTACAAGGACGACATGACCTTCGAGGAGGCCGTCACCCTCGGACTCAAGGCACTCGACGCCGCCATCGAGGACAAGCCCAAGGCCGAATCCGTGGAGATCGGTGTGGCCGAGATCGGCAAGAGGTTCAGGAGACTCCCCGAGGGGGAGGTTGCCGCCCTCATCGAGAAGATCTGAGGCGATCACATGGTGAACCTCGACGATGCGATTGTGGCCCGTCTGGAGAGCCACGGGGAGACGTTCGAGATCCTCCTGGACCCACACGTCTTCGATCTGGTGAAGCAGGGCAAGCAGTTCGACATCGTCGAGTACATGGCGGTGGAGGACGTCTTCAAGAACGCCGGGAAGGGGACCAGACCCGCGGAGGACAAGATCCGCGAGGCGTTCGGAACGGAGGACATCGGGGAGATCGCCAGGAAGATCGTGGAGAAGGGCGAGATCCAGATAACGGCGGAACAACGCAAGGAGATGCTGGAGGCCAAGAGGCAGCAGGTGGTCACGTACATCGCGGCCAACGCGATAAACCCGCAGACCCGCACGCCCCACCCCCCGACCAGGATCCAGATGGCCCTGGAGGAGGCCAGGT
>JAZODL010000269.1:0-5878 GCA_045596945.1 Candidatus Methanomethylophilaceae archaeon
TCACCGTCATCGACGCACCCGGTCACCGTGACTTCGTCAAGAACATGATCACCGGAACCTCCCAGGCAGATGCCGCAATCATCACCTGTTCCGCAATCGAGGGACCCCAGGCACAGACCAAGGAGCACGTCTTCCTTGCAACCACCCTCGGTGTCAAGCAGATCATCGTCGCCATCAACAAGATGGATGCAGTCAAGTACGACGAGGCCAAGTACAACGAGGCCAAGGACGCAATGATCAAGCTCATGAAGATGGTCGGAGTCAAGACCGACGAGGTCCCCTTCGTCCCCACATCCGCATACATGGGAACCAACATCAAGGAGAAGTCCGCAGAAACCCCCTGGTACAAGGGACCCGCACTCATCGAGGCCCTCGACAACCTGAAGGTCCCCGAGAAGCACACCGAGAAGCCCCTCAGGCTCCCCATCCAGGATGTCTACACCATCACCGGAATCGGAACCGTTCCCGTCGGACGTGTCGAGACCGGACTTCTCAAGCCCAACATGAAGGTCATGTTCGAGCCCTCCCACGTTCAGGGAGAGGTCAAGTCCGTCGAGATGCACCACGAGCAGATGCCCCAGGCAGGACCCGGAGACAACGTCGGATTCAACGTCCGTGGAGTCGCAAAGAACGATGTCAAGAGGGGAGATGTTGCCGGACCCATCGACAACCCTCCCTCCGTTGCGAAGACATTCACCGCACAGATCGTCGTCCTGAACCACCCCTCCGTCATCACCGTCGGATACACCCCTGTCTTCCACTGCCACACCACCCAGACCGCATGCAGGTTCGTCGAGCTCATCAAGACCATCGACCCCAAGTCCGGACAGGTCAAGGCCGACCACCCCGACTTCCTCAAGACCGGTGACATCGCAATCGTCAAGGTTGCACCCACCAAGCCCATGGTCATTGAGACTGCAAAGGAGTTCCCCCCTCTCGGAAGGTTCGCCATCCGTGACATGGGACAGACTGTCGCTGCTGGAATGTGCATCGAAGTCGAGAAGGCATAAACGCCTCTCGACCTCTCCTTTAACAAGGGATAATAGATGTCACAGCGCGCAAGAATCTCTCTCAGCGGTACCGATCCTGCAAAGGTCGACAGTGTCTGCGCCCAGATCAAGGGAATCTCCCAGAGGACTGGAGTGGACATCCGCGGACCCGTTCCCCTTCCCACAAAGAAGCTGAAGGTCCCCTGCAGGAAGAGTCCCGACGGAGAGGGAAGCGAGACATGGGATCGCTGGGAGATGCGCATTCACAAGAGGCTCATCGATCTGGACGCTGACGAGCGTGCCCTCAGGCAGCTCATGAGGATCCAGGTTCCCGATGGAGTCAACATTGAGATTGTGCTCCGCAGCGCCTAAACCTTAAACTCAAACCGAGGGGGGCAACCCCCTCACCCCAATTTCTGACACGGTCCCGTGCCATAGTGTAAATACCACGTGCATCTACCGTTTCCATGGTGTTTCCACCATGAGAAGTGATGCCATCAAGAAGGGTCTGGACAAGGCACCTGCGAGGAGTCTCCTCAGGGCAGACGGTCTGGACGATGCCGATTTCGATAAACCGTTCATTGCCATAGCGAACTCCTGGAACGAGATCGTACCGGGACACATCCACCTCAATGAGATCGTGGAGGCTGTGAAGGAAGGTGTCATCGAGGCTGGTGGCAAACCCTTCGTCTTCGGGGTCCCCGCCGTCTGCGACGGTATAGCGATGGGCCACAACGGCATGAGGTACTCCCTGATCTCCCGTGAGGTCATATCCGACTGCTGTGAGGTGATGGTCGAGGGACACGCCTTCGACGGTTGGATCGGAGTGTCCAACTGCGACAAGGTCACTCCCGGCATGCTGATGGCCATGGGACGTATGAACGTGCCCGGTCTGATAGTCACCGGAGGGGCCATGGAGGTCGGAACACACAACGGAAGGTCCCTGGACCTGCAGTCCGTCTTCGAGGCAGTGGGTTCCCACAGCGCCGGTACCATGACCGAGGAGGAGGTCATACGGATCGAATGTGCGGCCTGTCCCGGCAAGGGCAGTTGCTCCGGACTGTTCACCGCTAACACCATGGCATGCATGACCGAGACGCTCGGACTCAGCCTCACCGGATGTGCCACGGCACTCGCCGATGACAACCGCAAGCTCTCCATAGCGAGGGAGACCGGACGCAGGATAGTCGAGCTGGTCCGTGAGGGGATCAGGCCCCGTGACATCGTCAGCAGGGATTCGTTCCTCAACGCGATCCGTGTCGACATGGCCATCGGTGGTTCAACCAACACCGCCCTCCATCTGCCGGCCATATCCCGTGATTTCGGATGTCCGGTCACACTCGATGATTTCGATGCCGTGTCCCGTCAGACCCCTCACATCACCAGTCTGAGGCCCGGTGGACCCTACAGCATCAAGGATCTCGACAGGGCAGGGGGAGTACCCGCCGTCCTGCACATCCTGCGCGACAGTATCTCTGATGTCCCCACAGGCAACGGGAGGACCATCCAGGAGATCGCCGATGCCGCCGAGGTCCTGGACACCGAGGTCCTTAGGCCCCTGGACTCACCCTTCCATCCCGAAGGGGGCATCGCCGTCCTCAAGGGTAACCTGGCCCCCGAGGGCTCCGTGGTCAAGCAATCCGCCGTCAGCCCCAGCATGCTGCGTTTCACCGGCATCGCCCGTGTGTTCGATTGCGAGAAGGATGCCGCCGATGCCATAATCTCCGGACGCATCGTCCCAGGGGATGTCGTGGTCATCAGGTACGAGGGTCCCAAGGGAGCGCCCGGGATGCCGGAGATGCTCTCTCCCACAAGTCTCATCATGGGTCGCGGACTCGGGGATTCCGTCGCATTAATCACCGATGGCAGGTTCTCTGGGGCTTCCCGCGGAGGTGCGATAGGACACGTCTCCCCGGAGGCGTATGCGAGGGGCCCCATCGCCGCGTTGAGGGATGGGGACATCATAGACATAGACATTCCGTCGCGCAGTCTCAACGTCCGTCTGTCCGATGGGGAGATCGCCACCCGTCTGGAGGATGTGGTCGTCGTGGACCGTCCGGTGTCGGGTGTGCAGGCGAAGTACCGCAGATTGGTCTCCAGCGGTGCCAACGGCGCCTATCTGAACTGATCGACCATGGATAGGGATTAATCCGATGGTCGCCATGGGTCCACCATGGTCGATGAGTTCCAAGTGGACGAGATGGGTTTCACATCGGATGGGTACAGGAGGTTGGATCACGTATGCATGAGGTCCATGTACCTCACCAACCTCCTGTACCTGACACTTGTTTTGATCGTATCCGTTTCTGCCGTGGTGTTCTCCACGGAGTTGTTCGGGGATGCCGAGTCCACCGGGAGGCTTGTCGTGTCCGTGGTGGCCCTGGTGATCATCGCATACCTGCTCGCGGGTCCGATCGTTTTCTACCGTCGCTACCGTTACAGGATGGACCAGGACAAGTTGGAGATCCGCAGGGGGATCGTGACCATCACCCACGACATGGTCCCTCTGGAGAGGATCCATCAGGTGAAGGTGATCAGGGGCCCCATAAACAGGCACTACGGTCTCGCCGATGTCGAGGTCACCACCGCGGGTGGTACGGTGACGATACAGATGCTGCGCGAGGATGTGGCGGAGAGTATCGCATCCAGCCTCAACGACATCGTGGTCGGTATCCTCAGGGAGAGGGTCTGATTGACGCCCAGAGTCTACCGCAACCACGTGTCCGTCGTCGCCTCCAACCTCCTTACCGCAGCGATCATCCTGGTTCTGGCAACCTCCAGTATGTTGGGCAATCCCGAGGTTCCGATCATCCAGGTGATCGTCCTGTACTCGATAATACTGCTTGTGGCAGTGCCCCTGACCATCGTATGGTGGTGGAGGACCACGTACACGTTCACGGAGACCGAGATCAACATACGTGTAGACACCGTATTCAAACGTGACAAGCACATCAGCTACTCTCGTCTGGCATCGGTCAACGTCCGGCGCTCCGTGATGGATGTGTTGTTCGGGACATCGACACTCACGTTCAATGTGAACTCGAGTGTCAATTCGACGGAGCCGGAGGGGTCTCTGCGTCTGAGGAGGGCTGAGGCGGATGCGCTCCGTGAGGAGCTGTCCCTTCGCATATTCCGTACGGAGATGAAGGTGGAGGAGGATCTCGGGATGGAGTCACTCATCAGGGTCAGCAACCTCGATGTGGTTCTCCATGGTATGATCGGTAAACCCACGTACATGCTGCTGTTCTCATCATTGATGTTGGTGTATGCGGTCGCCATGTTGTTCCTCGACAACAGTGGAGGTTTCTTCACCGCCGCCATGCTCTTCGTCCTGTCGGAACTCGTGCCCATGGTGAGGATAATCCTCAGGTACTACAACTACAGGGTGTACCGCAACGGTGACACCATCACCGTGGAGAGCGGGTTGATAAGCCAATACCGCAGTTCGTTCAACATCAACAGGGTCAACTCCGTCAGGATCAGACAGCCCCTCATCGCACGTATGATCGGGAGGTCCACCTTGGAAGCGGAGGTTGTGGGAATGGCCAACGGTGAAACCTCTCCCATACTGTGTCCCCTCAAACGCTCCTCTGAAGTACGCGATCTCGCACGGATTCTGATGCCCGAATACGTGTTCGATTGCGTGGGGGTCCTTCAACCCAGGTCGGCGTTGGTCCCGATGGTCGTGACCCAGGGGTTGCTGTCCCTGGCGGTCGTATCGGTCGTCGCCGCGTTGTCCATCTGCTGCGTCCCCGATGATGCACCACCCCTGGTGCGTCCGACACTCGTGGTTGCAGGTTTCTCCGTACCCGTCCTGTTGCTGCTGCACATCCCACTGGCCCAGAGGAACCGCTCCATCGCATTCGGTGGGGACACGTTCATGTTCGTTTACGGTAGCTACGATCTGAAGACGGAGTTCATGCTCTACGACAAGATCCAGACCGTCAGGGTTTCCGCTGGACCCGTCCAGAGGGCAACGGGCACATCGAAGTGCACGGTCGGCATGATGTCGTCGGCGGGTGTGACCAGTGTGACGTCCGGTCTGTTCGACCACGCGGAGTTGGACGAGGTCTCGGACCGTATCGTCGGCCGCATACGTGACGGGTCGTACGATTACAGAAGGTATGTCTGAGGTCCGGTTCCGTCACAACGGACGGAACCGGAGGATCTCAGGTGAAGTACTCGCGTCCCCTGTCCATGAGTTCCTTGAACGCCTGGGGGTTGTCATCGAGTGCCGCATTGACGACATCGTTGACGGATTCGTTGAACTCCCTGAGCATGGATTCGCGGTTCTCGTTCATATGCTGGATCTCGTAGTAGAGGTACGGATCCTCCATGGCCACGGACACGTTGGTGTCCATGAGTTTGTTGAACGTGGTGGAGGCCACGGACCTCATGTCCGCATAATCCACACCGCTCCTCTCGAGGACCGTGAAGAACGCGATGTTGATCGCATGGCTCAGGCCGAGAACGTAGGACATGTACCTGTCATGATCCTCGATGGGCATCGTCCTGATGTTCGCTCCGTGGTTCTGGATGAGATCCGTGGCTTCGCGTACGGCGTCCCCGTTTCCGCAGTCGCACACGATCAGGTTCCTGTCGTACATCGATCCCGCGGACGGGCCGAACATGGGGTGTATCGAACACACCTTCCTGCGTGAACCCATGCCCCTAAGTACGGATATGAACGGGGATTTGAGTGACGACACATCGAATATCAGGGCATCGTCCCTGCAGATGGAATCCAGCCTCTCCAGCATCGCACCCGTCCTGGAGATGGGTATGGAGACTATGACCGTGTCGGCCCACTTGGCATCCTCCACGGTGAGCCCGTTACCGGACGAAGGGTCGATGATGTCCACCCTGTGTCCGGACTGTCTGAAGAGGTC
>JAZODL010000270.1:0-3129 GCA_045596945.1 Candidatus Methanomethylophilaceae archaeon
GTTGTATCCAGCCGACATGTCCGTATCCGATGGCCGGTTTAAGACTTTGGATGTCAGTACGAGAACGTGGAATCCCTGTGGACCCTCTTACGGCCCACAATCGCATAGGCATCCCCATCCATGAAGATCTCATAATCGGGATAATCGGACTGGAGACGTGCTATCTCACTCATGACCTGGGACAGCGTGAGGTCACAGGTACGGATGTCGATGAAGACACGGTCGGGTTCCATAGGATACCTTCTTTGGAAATTGTAGGAGAAATCATGGTGCCGTGAGCCGGGCTCGAACCAGCGACTTCAAGATCTTCAGTCTTGCACTCTCCCAACTGAGTTACCACGGCGTAATTGCCCTTATCACAGTGTCATTAATAAAGTTTACTAAAGCCCCGGGTCACCCCGGGGCATTGTTTTCACTGCTCGGCAGGGTATGATGCATCGGACACGGGATCCGATGCGGTATCGACCTCGCCAATCTCGTCCACCATCACAGGTTCGACGGCCGAGATCTTGTCACCGTTGCGGAGGTCCATGATACGGACACCCTTGGCATTGCGACCTGTCTCGCGGATCTCGTCCGTATCCATGCGTATGATCTTGCCGGATGTGGATGTCAGCATGAGCTGATCACCGGGGTTGACCTTCCTGACGCTCACGACGTTTCCGTTGCGCTCGTCGGTCTTGATGGTGATGACTCCCTTTCCACCGCGACGGGTCTGACGGTAGTCGTCGACCTCGGAGATCTTCCCGTACCCGTTCTCGCAGACCGTGAGGAGCCTGTCTCCGGGAGACACGACCGCCATGGAGACCACGTGGTCGCCATCGTTCAGGGTCATGCCCTTGACACCCCTGGTGTCCCTTCCCATGGGACGTGCGTCCCTCTCGTCGAACCTGACGGCGAGTCCGCCGCTGGATGCGATGATGATCTGCTCGTCCCCATGGGTTATGCACGTCTCGATGAGTTCGTCGTCGTCCTCGAGCTTGATCGCCTTGATGCCCCTGGACCTGACGTTGCCGTAGGCGGACAGACTGGTCTTCTTGAACAGACCCCTCCTGGTGCAGAACACCATGTACTCGTCCTCCGGGAAGTCCGGGGAGCAGATGGTGTTGACGACCCTCTCGCCGTCCTCCATGTCGGGGATGAGGTTGACGATCGGCTTGCCCTTGGACTGCCTGCTGCCCTCGGGGATCCTGTACCCCTTCAGCCAGTGGAGCCTGCCCTTGTTCGTGATGAACATCACGTAGTCGTGGGAGGATGTGACGAACATGGATGCGACATGGTCCTCCTCCTTGGTCTGCATTGCAGTCAGGCCGACGCCTCCACGGGACTGCTGCCTGTACGTGCTGAGCGGGATCCTCTTGATGTAGTTGTCAGCGGAGATGGTGATGACCACCTGCTCGCGGGGGATCAGGTCCTCCTCGTCCGTGTCGATGGCGTTGGGGTCTATCACGGTGCGACGGTCGTCGCCGTATGTGTCGGACATCTGCGTGAGCTCGTCCTTGATGATGGTCCTGACCCTGGAGTCGTTGGCGAGGATGTCCCTGAGGTCCTCCATGAGGACGACCAGGTCGTCGTACTCCTGCTTGATGGAGTTCAGCTCGAGGCCCGTGAGCTTCTGGAGCCTCATGTCGAGGATGGCCTTGGCCTGGTCCTCGTCGATGCCCAGGAGGCCCCTGAGGCCCTCGTTGGCCTCCTCCGCGTTCTTGGAACCGCGGATGAGCGCGATGGTGTCGTCGAGCATGTTTATGGCCTTCATCAGACCCTCGAGGATGTGGAACCTCCTCTCCGCCTGCGCGAGGTCGTATCCCGTCCTGCGGAGGACGACGTCCCTCCTGTGGTCTATGTAGTGGCTGATGAGTGCCTTCAGGCTGAGCACCTCGGGCCTGTTGTTAACGAGGGCGATGTTGATGACCCCGTAGGTGACCTCCATGTTGGTCTTCTTGAACAGGTTCTCCAGGACGACGTTGGGTATGGCGTCCTTGTGGAGCTCGATGACGATGCGCATGCCGTGCCTGTCGGACTCGTCCCTGAGGTCCGTTATGCCCTCGATCTCCTTGTTCTTGACCCTCTCGGCGATCTGCTGGATCAGCATCGCCTTGTTGACCTGGTAGGGGATCTCGTCGACGATGATGCGCTCCTTGCCGTTGCCCATCTCCTCGAAGTGGGTGTTCGCCCTGACCTTGAGCCTGCCACGTCCGGTCTCGTACGCAGACCTGATGCCGCCGAGGCCGTAGATCGTACCCCCGGTCGGGAAATCCGGCCCCCTGACGAACTGCATCAGCTCCTCGGTGGTGGCCTCCGGGTTGTCGATGGTGTGGGCGATCGCCCCGCAGACCTCCCTGAGGTTGTGCGGGGGCATCTTGGTGGCCATTCCGACGGCTATACCGTCGGAACCGTTCACGAGGAGGTTGGGGAACTTGGAGGGCAGGACGACCGGTTCCTTGAGCGAACCATCGTAGTTGTCCATCATGTCCACGGTGTCCTTGTCCAGGTCCGCGAGCAGGTCGCTCGCCATCTTGGACATCCTGGTCTCGGTGTAACGCATCGCCGCCGCGCTGTCGCCGTCCACGGATCCGAAGTTACCCTGTCCGTCGACGAGGGGATACCTCAGGGAGAAGGGCTGGGCCATCCTGACCATCGCCTCGTAGGCGGCGCTGTCGCCGTGGGGATGGTACTTACCGAGGACCTCTCCCACCACGGTCGCCGACTTCTTGTGGGGGCGGTTGTAGGTGAGGCTCAGGTTGTCCATGGCGTAGAGGATCTTCCTGTGGACGGGCTTCAGTCCGTCGCTCACATCGGGGAGCGCACGTCCTACGATGACGCTCATCGAGTAGTCGATGTACGAACGCTGCATCTCGTTCTCGATGGTCTGCATTATGAGCTTCTTCTCTCCGTCCATGTTATCACACATCCAGGTTGATCACTTCGTGCGCGTGCTCTATGATGAACTCCCTCCTGGGTTCGACGTCGTCACCCATGAGGACCGAGAACAGCTGGTCGGCCAGGATGCCGTCCTGGATGATGACCTTCTTCATGATCCTGGTCTCGGGGTTCATGGTGGTCTCCCACAGCTGCTGGGGGTTCATCTCTCCCAGACCCTTGTACCTCGAGACGTTCGCACCGGGTCCC
>JAZODL010000271.1:0-2737 GCA_045596945.1 Candidatus Methanomethylophilaceae archaeon
GTGCAATCTACCTGTCAGTCGAAGACCTCAAAACTTTAAGGGTCCTCTAAAATTGTCTAACCTCCCTGAGGGTTCCGAAAGAAATACTCATATCACACAAATGTGTAAGAACCAGTTCATTTGATTACTCCAAAAAGAACATAAACCGGTTTATCAAAAATAATTATAAAAGGGTGCCCTCCCGGGCACCCGTTTGACCCTATCACTCGTCGGGGACGAACTTGTATCCGTAGCGGATGACCCCGCTGGCACCGTCCGCGCTGAGCTTCCTGAGGACGGCCCTGACGGGCATGCCAATGGCGACCCTGTCCAGGTCCACATCGACCAGCTGCGCCGAGACCATCACTCCGTCGTCGGTCTGGACCATCGCGACGACGTAGGGCTTCAGCATGTTGTTGAAGTCGGGTGCGTCGTGGACGATGGAGAAGGAGAAGACCTTCCCCCTCCTGCAGACGTCGTACCTGGAGATCTTCCCGATACCGGCCCTGCGGCACTTCGGACAGAAGTCGCGGGCGGGGAAGAATATGCTCCCGCAGTTCTCGCACTTGGTCCCCTCGAGGTTGTACCTGCCGGGGATCTCCCTCCACTCCCTTGCTACTGTGGACATCAGATCGCCTCCATGATGCTGACGGTGACCGCGGAACCCATTCCTCCGGAGCTCTGCGCGAGACCGTACTTCGCGTTCTCCACCTGCCTCTTGTCGGCGGATCCCCTGAGCTGCTCCGCGATCTCCACGATCTGCGCGACACCGGTCGCACCGATGGGGTGTCCGCGGGCCTTGAGTCCTCCGGACGTGTTGACGGCGACGGGACCGGCGCCGACCTGGCACCTTCCCTCGAGGACGGCCTTGCCGGCCTCCCCCCTCTTGTAGAACCCGAGGTCCTGGAGGGCCATGATACCGGCGACGGTGTAGTTGTCGTGGACCTCCGCGACCTGGATGTCCTGCGCGGTGATGCCGGCCTGCTGGTACGCCCTCTGGGCGGCGGCGACGGTGGCACCGTATGTGGTGATGTCCCCCCTCTGTGAGAGGGACAGGGTGTCGCTGGCCTGCGCGACGGCGGAGACCTTGACGTAGGAGTCCGTGTACTTCCTCGCGTCCTCGAGGGGGCAGAGCACGACGGACGCCGCTCCGTCCGAGATGGGGGCGCAGTCGAACATGCCGAGGGGCGTGGCGACGGGACCGGACCTGAGGACGGTGTCGAGCGTGATGGCCTTCCTGAACTGCGCGTTGGGGTTCAGGGCGCCGTGGAAGTGGCTGTTGACGGCGAAGGACGCGATCTCCTCGCGGGTCGCGGTGCCGTCGTGGATCATCCTCTGCGCGATCATCGCGTGGAGTCCGGCGAAGGTCACTCCCATGCCGGCCTCCCACTCCGCGTCCGCGGTGGAGTCCATGATGGCGTTGATGGACGTGTCGTCCAGGTCGGTCATCTTCTCGGCTCCGCCGACGAGGACCACGTCGTTCATGCCGGACGCGACCGCCATGACCGCCTGCCTGAAGGCCACTCCACCGGATGCGTCACCGGCCTCGACCCTGGTGGCGGGCACGTGGTTGGTGGCCATACCGGAGTAGTCCGCTATGAGCGCGTCTATGTGCTGCTGGTTGATGAAGCGTCCCGCGGACATGTTGCCCACGAAGATGCCGTCGACCTCGTTACCGGAGAGGTTCGCGTCCTCCATCGCCTTCATCCCGGCCTCGATACCGATGGCCCTGAAGGACTTGTTCCAGAGCTCACCGAACTTGGTGACCCCTACTCCTATGATTGCTACATCCCTCATCCTAATCACTCCGACATGAGGATCTTGCCCTTGAACTTGGCATACGTTCCGTAATCGATGTACACGGGGTCCGCCATGACCTTCTCGAGGAGGGGCGCGTTGTCCCTCCTGTAGTTGAGGATCTCGTCGGTGACGGTGATGTCGAAGGCGTCGCTTCCCGCTCCGGAACCGTAGGAGGTCACGAAGATCCTGTCACCGGGCTCCGCGTGGTCCAGCACGTTGGCCAGTCCGAGGGGGACGGCCCCGCTGTATGTGTTGCCGATGTTGGGCGTGAGCAGTCCGTACTCGATCTGCTCGGGTGTGAATCCCAGCTGCGCGGCGACCCTGGTGGGGAACTTGCCGTTGGGCTGGTGGAACACGGCGTACTTGTAGTCCGCCGAGGTGGTGCCCATGGCCTCGAACATCATCTTGGCCGCGGACGTTATGTGCCTGAAGTAGGCGGGCTCACCGGTGAACCTCCCGCCGTGCAGGGGGTAGGGCTGTCCCTCCCTCCTCCAGAAGTCGGGGGTGTCGGTGGTGAAGCTGAGCGTCTTGTTGATCTTGGCGATGACCTTCTCGGAACCGATCAGGTACGCGGCCCCGCCTGCGGATGCGGAGTACTCGAGCGCGTCGCCGGGTGCTCCCTGGGAGGTGTCGGCACCGATCGCGACGCCGTACCTGACCATGCCGGATCCGACCAGACCCATGCAGGCCTGGATGCCGGCTGTACCCGCCTTGCATGCGAACTCCATGTCCGCGGCGGTCATGGCGGGTGTGGCCCTGATCGCCTCGGCGACGATGGTCGCGGTGGGCTTGACCGCGTAGGGGTGGGACTCGGATCCCACGTAGACGGCCCCGATGTCCTTCGGGTCCACCTCGGGCACCCTGTCCATCATGTACCTGGCGGCCTCGGTTGCGATTGAAGTCGGAGGCCAAGCGGTCTTAGGAAGACAAGTTAAGGTGACAACTCCTTGGCTCACAG
>JAZODL010000272.1:0-4824 GCA_045596945.1 Candidatus Methanomethylophilaceae archaeon
CACCGTGCCGAGGGGGGCGGCGAGGGCCATCTCGACCGACACGGATCCCGTGCCCGCTCCCACGTCGTAGACGACGGAGTCCGGTGACAGCTTGAGCTTCGCCACGGACAGGGTCCTGACCTCGCTCTTGGTCATGGGGGCGTCCCCGCGGATGAACTCCTCGTCGGGTATCCCCAGGGGGCACCTGGTGTCGGGTGACGGGTTGGTGATCAGCGACACGCACAGGGGTCCGAAGGACGGCATCCCCAGGATCTCCCCCGGGGATCCGGTGTGGATCCTCTCCCCGGGGTATCCCAGGTCGCATCCCACGGAGACCGTGACGTCCCCCAGCCCGTGGTCGATGAGGGACCTGCACATGGAGCGGACGGACTCGTCGCCCGTCATGAGCGAGAACACCTTGGGATGGGTGCGGCATGCGCCGACCAGGTTGCAGTCCTTGCCGTGGGCGCTGACCAGGTGCGCATCCTGCCACGATGTCTCGAGCTTGGAGCACAGGTGGACCACGGACGAGATCCCGCACTCCACGTGCACGTCGTACCTGTCGCGGTCGATCCTCTCCAGGAGCTTCTTCGCACCGCTGTAGAACCCCACATCACCGGACATCAGGACCGCGGCGGACACGTACTCGGGATGGGAGTCCAGGAAGGACACGACCTCCTCCGCACGGTACTCGTCCAACGTCGCCCTGCCCCCGACCTCGGCGGACTCCAGCATGCGCGGGGCGCCGATGAGGAGGTCGCATCCCGCGACCCTCTCGGACGCCCTCACGGTCATGCCGTCCCTTCCGACTCCGATACCCACGACGGTCACGGACCTGCGGACCGTCCCGGTCCTCATGGGTGCGGAGGGGGGTTCGATGCCGAACCTGTCGCAGAGGACCGCCACCGCCTCGTCGTACGTGATCCCGGGGTCCTCGGGCCTCCTGACGAGGACCACGGTGGCCCCCGCCCTGCGTGCGGCGCGGACCTTGTCGTCGAAGCCGCCGACGGTTCCGGAGTCCTTCGTGACGAGGTACTTGGCGCCGATGTCCCTGAGGGTGGCGTAGTTCGCCTCCTCCGAGAACGGCCCCTGGCCGCAGATGAGGTTCCTGCCCTCGAAACCGTACTCGGCGCACCTCAGCACCGAGGACGGGATGGAGAGGACGCGTGCCACGACCCTCTCCCTGTAGTCCGGTATGGATGTGTAGAGGTCTATGTCGTTCGATCCGGTGGCCGCGAGCACCCTGCCCGTGGTCCCCTTCAGGTACTCCACGGCCTCGGCGACGCTGCCGACGACGACCACGTCGTCGCCGACGGGTTCCGTCCCGTCCCTGGTTATGCGGATGCACTCCGCCCCGGTGATGGAGCAGGCCTCGCGGATGTGGGCCGAGACATTCGTGGCGTAGGGGTGGGTGGCGTCGACGACGATGCCGATGGACTCCCTCACGATCTTCTCGCAGATCCCCTCCACGCCGCCGCAGCTGCCCACCTCGGGGACCAGCCCCTCGGCGTAGCCCCCGGTCGCTGCACCGTACTCGGTGGCGACCCTGACGCGGACGTCCACCCCGCCGGAGTGGAGCATGTTGGAGACGGACCTGCCCTCCGCGGTCCCCGAGAAAACCAACACGCGCGTCATGTCAGAACCTCGAGTACATGGGCACTCTGGCGATCGCGAGCGTCATCCCGCTGTCCACGGTCTTGCGTCTGATCAGTTCGCCCCCGCCCTCGATGACGGCGGAGCGCTCGCAGACGCAGTCCACAGCGGTGACGCTGTGCACGAACTCCGACCTGGTGAACTCGCCCTCGAGGGACATCAGGTCCTCCGCGGTGTGGAAGCGGACGGGTGTGCGCATCTTGCGCGACAGCTCCAGGATCGCGACCTCGTTCCTCTTCAGGTCGATGCTGGAGATGATGGAGACCCTCTCCGGGGAGATGCCCTCCTCGGCCAGGACCCTGTTCACGAAGTTCTGCATCCTGACGGGGTCCGCACCCTTCCTGCACCCTATTCCCAGGACGATGTCCATGGGCACGAGGCGGAGCGTGGTGTCGAAGGGCTCGTACGATGCGTCGTGGGTGACGCACACCCCGAACTCCCCCGATTCGGCGGGTGTCAGTCCGGTGGGGAGCTCCCCCTCGACCTCGGTGTCGCTGCAGAATCCGACGAACCTGCCGTCCAGGACCCTCGCGGCGACGTCCTTGGCTATCTTCAGCCCCATGATCCTCATGTGGTTCTCCGTGGCGAACGTGTCGACGGAGAACTTCCCGTTGATGTCGGTGGCGGTCGTGATAACCGGTTCCGAGCCCATGCGTCCGGCGATGGTCTTCGCCAGCTTGTTGCCCCCTCCGATGTGGCCGGAGAGGATGGGTATCGTGTACTTCCCGTGCTCGTCCATGCACACCACGGCGGGATCCACGTCCTTGCGCCTGATGTGCGGGGCGATGTAGCGGACCGCGATGCCTATGGCGCCGATGTAGACCAGGGCGTCACACTCCTCGAAGGACCTGCGGGTCCAGTCGGACGTCCTCCCCTCGATCCTCTCGAGGCCGAGGTTGTCCGAGGAGGTCTTGCTGAACAGCCTCACATCATCCTCCCTGAGGGCCTCCCTGAGCCTCATTGCCGTCCTGCATCCGTTCGTCGAGAAAGCCACTACGTTGATCTTCACTGTGATGCCTCCAGAAACTCCTCCAGCAGCTCGTCCGCCAGGGACGTCTTGCCGAGCAGGCCGTACGTGCTGGAGAACATCACGGCCCCCGTCCTGATCCTACCGCCGGTGCGGTGGTTCATGCTGTACTCTATCTTCTCCATCAGGAGGGAGCACAGCTCCCCCATGAGGCCGGTCCCCGCGACTATGTCGAGGGCGTCGTCCGTGGACACGCATCCCATGACCTCCCTGACGGCGCCGATGTCCCCGCCGACCATGGCGAGGTTCGACGCGACGATCTCCATCCTGCAGTCGCCGTTGCGGGAGTGCGTGTTCATGATGCCGCCCGCCAGCTTGACCATCTTCCCCATGTTGGACACGAGGAGGATGTCGGTGCCCAGTTCGCAGGCGTGGTCCAGCATCTCCCCCACGAAGTTGCTGCACTTCACCGGGGACTCCGGATCGATCCCGGGGAGCCCGTCCACGAACTCCTTGCCGTAGTTGCCGGGGACGACCACGAGGATCCTGTCCCCCTCCGCGGCGCGCACGTTCATCTCCGTGTGGATGGTCTTGACAAGGGCGGTCTCGCTCATCGGCTCCACTATCCCGCTGGTGCCCAGCACGGATATGCCGCCCACTATGCCCAGGCGCGGGTTGAAAGTCCTGGACGCGAGGTCGACCCCGTCGGGGATGCTGACGACCACGTCCAGTCCCCCTTTGTACCCGGTGCACTCCATGACGTCCTCCAGGGCCTCCCTGATCATGCTGCGGGGGACGCTGTTGATCGCCGCGTTGCCGACGGGCTGGTCCAGACCCTTCCTAGTGACCCTACCCACGCCCGTCCCCCCGTCGATGTTCACGCCGGAGTCCGTCCTGCGGACCTCCGCGTACACGAGGGAGCCGTGGGTGACGTCCGCGTCGTCCCCGCCGTCCTTCCTGACGGCGCATCTGGACACATCTCCCATCGTGGACGGGTCCTCCACGGGGAGGTCGAGGACGATCCCCCTGGGTGTGCGGATGCTGACACGTGCCTGCGGTTCCCCGGTGATGAGTGCCAGCGCCGCGGCTTTCGATGCCGCCGCCGCGCACGTCCCCGTGGTGTGGCCCCTCCTGAGCCCTTGTGCGTTCCCAAGATGTGCGTTCTCTCCGTTTGTAGATGGCATGATTCTCCGAACCCCGTGGTACAGCTTGCGCTGGACATCATTTGGATGTATATGCCATCTTAAAATACTTTGGATGTTATATCCAACCATTGGTGTGACAATGACAGGGAAGTTGTACGGAATAGGGGTCGGACCGGGGGATCCCGGACTGATGACCCTGAGGGCCAAGGAGATCCTGGAGCACTGCGGTGTGATCGGGTATCCGGTGAGGTCCGAGGGCGAGGGCAGTGTCGCGTTCGACATAGCCTCCCAGGTGGTGGACATGTCGTCCAAGACCGTTGCGGAGTTCGTGTTCAGCATGAACCCCCGCGATTCCGTCCGTGAGAAGTGCAGGGAGGTGGCGATAAACCGCATGTGCTCCCTGCTGGACGAGGGGTCGGACATAGCGATGGTGACCCTCGGCGACGTGGGCGTGTACAGCACGTACATGTACATCGACGAGGAGGTCCGTTCGCGCGGCTACGAGACGGAGATCGTCCCGGGCATACCCTCGTTCTGTCACGGTTCCGCCCTGGCGCGCCAACCGCTCATGATCGGTGACGAGGGTCTCGCCGTCGTCCCGATGGCCAAGGGGAACACCCATCTCCTCATGGAGGCGATGGAGGGTTTCGACAACATCGTCGTGATGAAGGCCTTCAAGGCAGTCGACACGATAGCGGACATGATGGAGGCCAAGGGATTGGATCCGTCTGACGCCGTTGTGGTCAGCAACGTGGGTATGGAGGGCGAGTACATCGGTCCCCTGGACCGCAACAGGGAGTACGGGTACTTCACAACTGTTCTGATAAGGAAGAGGTGATCAAGAAATGATTACGTTCATAGGTGCGGGTCCCGGAGACCCCGAACTGCTCACGATCAAGGGGAAGAGGCTCATCGACGAGGCCGATGTCATCATCTTCGCCGGTTCCCTCGTGAACCCCGGCGTCCTCGACGGACACAAGGAGGGCGCGGAGATCCATGACAGCGCCTACCTCCACCTGGACCAGGTCATAGAGATCATGGAGAGGGCCGAGAGGGAGGGCAAGAAGTGCGTCCGCGTCC
>JAZODL010000273.1:0-6616 GCA_045596945.1 Candidatus Methanomethylophilaceae archaeon
TTATGAAGGCGTCGTCGAGGGTCCCGGTGCGGACCTCCAGCGACACCATCAGGCCGGTCAGCCTCTCCGCGATGGGCAGCGCGTCCAACGTGCTGTTCAGCGGGATCACCACGGTGTCCCTGTCCACCTCGAACCCAACATCCAACCCGGAGAGTATCCCGGTGACGGCGTCCATGTCCGTGGGCAGGACCACCATGGTGTCCGAGCAGTGCTCCTCCCTCAGCTCGGCGGGGGTCCCGTGCGCTACGATCTCCCCGTGCGAGATTATGACCACGTCGTCGGCGTCCGCCGCCTCCTCCATGTAGTGGGTGGTGAGGAACACGGTCATCCCCGACTCCCTGTTCAACCTGGTCACCGTGTCCCAGATGTTGCTCCTGGTGTGCGGGTCCAACCCCGACGTGGGCTCGTCGAGGAGCAGGATGCGCGGTCCGTGGACGAGGGCACGTGCGATGTCCGCCCTGCGCCTCTGCCCCCCGGACAGCTGGGAGTACCTCCTGTCCGCGAACTCGACGGCGTCGGCATCGGAGAGCGCACGCTCCACCGACTCCGACAGCTCCCTGCCGGACAGCCCGTACATGGAGCCCCTGACGGAGACGTTCTCCCTCACGGTCAGCGCACCGTCGAGCATGGACTCCTGGAACACGACCCCTATGTCCCTGCGGACGAGGGGGTCGGAGGAGTCCCTGCCGAAGATCGTGACGTTACCCGAGTCGGCGGACTGCAGAGAGCAGATTATCGATATCGTTGTGGACTTCCCGGCACCGTTGGGACCGAGGAAGGCGAAGAACGACCCCTCCGGGACGGTGAACGACACGCCCCTCACGGCCTCCGTGTCACCGAACGCCTTCCTGAGGTCACTGACTCCAATCGCGGACATTGTGATCGGAGGTGCATGCGCTTACCCGTTTGAATGGGTTGCGACTGTTTTTATCCCATACCGCGATGACCTACGCATGATAACGATCATCGGCACCGGACACGTCTTCAACCTGGCGGAACCCGTAGCGTTCATCGTGAAGAACACGTGGCCGGACGCCGTCCTGATCGAGTTGGACATGTCCCGCTACAACACCATGATGAACGCCCAGAAGGAGGGCGCGGAGGAGGTGCAGCCGCAGGAGATGTCCGCGATCTACCGTCAGACTGCCAAGTACCAGCAGAGGATGTCCAAGGAGTACGGCAACGAGCTGGGCGGGGAGTTCCTGGCCGCGGTCAACGCGGGGAAGCTCGCGGGTGCGGAGATCCTCACCATCGACACCGACGCCATGCGCGTCATGAACGAGATGTGGGACGAGATGTCCTTCGGGGAGAGGTTCCGCTACAGGCTGTCCGGCATATCGGATTCGCTGGGCGGCAGGAAGAAGGTGGACCGCGTCCACAGGGAGTTCGCCGACGACGAGGACGCGTACCTCGAGGGCATGAGGCGCAGGTACCCCACACTCGTGAGGAAGCTCATCGACGAGAGGAACGTCCACATGGCGGAGCAGATCAACAGGGCGTCGGAGCGTTTCAGCAACATGGTCGTCGTGGTCGGCGACGCCCATGTGGAGGGCATCGTGGCGATGCTGGACGATCCCGTCATCAGGAAGATCAGGCTCAGGGACCTGATGGAACGGGAACGCATGGATGCCGTCCGCTCCATGGTCTGGAAGGGGGATGAGGAGAGATGAAGGTCGAACTGCTCGCACACACGAGGGACGCCGACGCGATATGCGCGGCAGCAGGGAACTCATGCTATTCGGAGAGGTCCGCCGCGGACATCGTGGGGGACATAGACTCCGAGAGGGTGCTCTCACGCATAGTCGGGATGGGCCACCACTCCGTCATAGAGCACGCCGTGTTCACGTTCTCCGTGGAGGGTGTGTCCAGGGCACTCACCCATCAGCTGGTGAGGCACAGGGTCGCATCATTCTCCCAGCAGAGCCAGAGGTACGGGTCCATGGAGCGTGCGTCGTACGTGGTCCCCCACACCGTGGAGGGCGACCCCGAGGCCATGGCTCTGTTCGAGTCGACCATGGATTCCATATGGGACGCGTACCGCAGGCTGGAGTCGATGGGCATCCCGCCCGAGGACGCGAGGTACCTGCTCCCGAACGGATGCACCACCAACATCACGATCACCATGAACGCACGCGAGCTCCTCCACTTCTTCTCGCTCAGGTGCTGCAACCGTGCCCAGTGGGAGATCCGCGAGATGGCAGACAGGATGCTTGAGATCTGCAGGGAGGTGTCCCCGGTGATCTTCAGGGACGCCGGACCGCCGTGCGTGCGCGGCCCGTGTCCCGAGGGGAAGCTGACCTGCGGGAAGCCCCGCAGATGAACCGCGAGATCTACCTGGCCGGTGGATGCTTCTGGGGTCTCCAGAGGGCGATGTCCGTTCTGGACGGGGTCCTGGAGACGGAGTGCGGCTACGCCAACGGCGATCCGCACTTCATACCGGACTACATGCTCGTGTGCTCCGGAAGGTACGGTTACAGGGAGGTGGTCAGGGTCGTGTACGATCCCGACAGGATCCCGTTGGAGCGCATCCTGTGGGCGTTCTTCTTCGTGATCGATCCGACGCAGGAGCGCAGGCAGGGCAACGACCGCGGGATACAGTACCAGACCGGGATCTACTGGACCGACGACGACACCGCCCGCAGGGTGTCCGCATACATGGGGGAGGAGGCCGGGAGGCATCTGGAGTTCCACACGGAGTCGGGTCCGCTGACGCAGTACTCCCCGGCGGAGGCGTACCATCAGGGGTACCTGGATTCCAATCCCGGAGGGTACTGTCACATACCATCCGCCAAAATCGATGCGTTGTACCGTCTGTCACACGGATTGTGATGTCGTGTGGTCATCGGACCGAGGGGTAGCTTTAAATAAGAAATATACTTAATCGGGTTCACTCGGTGAAAGATATGGGAAGAATCAGACCCACCTACATCAAGAGAGTCTCCATTGAGCTTGTCAACAAATACCCCCAGGCCTTCAGCAAGGACTTCGAGGGAAACAAGGAAATGGTCAGCACTCTGACTGATGTCTCATCGGTGACAATGAGGAACAGGATCGCTGGTTATATCACCCGCTACCTGTCTCACCCTGAGGCATGAAAACGCCTTAAACCTTAACCGGTTTCCGCAGCTTTTGCCCGCGTGGGGTAGCTTGGATATCCTGTGAGATTGCGGATCTCTTGACCCGGGTTCGAATCCCGGCGCGGGCACCATACCTTCTATGGTGTTCAACAACCACATCGGTTGTCCGATGTGAATCACATGACGATGGTCCCACCTTCGACTGTCCTTCCACAGCGGCTTCGGAATGGGGGAGACGGCCCGAAGGCCGAATGTGTTTAGAACTTGTCCTTGACGACGTCGAGGATACCGCCGAGTGCGGTGATGATCGCTCCGACCATCGCGAGCCAGAATCCGATTCCGACGTCGATGGTCACGCTTCCGAGGAATCCTGCATCGACAGCATCGGTCATGTCGCCCTTGAACAGGAACATGATGACGACCGCGACGATGGCGAGGATGAGGGAAACGATACCGAGGATCATTCCGATCTTCCCGTCCTTGACGAACATGGGGAGGACCGTGGTGATGAGTGCGATCACTCCGCATGCGAGTGCGAGGATGGGTGCATAGCTGTACTCGAGTTCATCCGCGTACTCCCAGTCCGAGATAGACCATCCGGAGAAGGAGTCTACGCTGCTGTTGCCGAGGATAACCGTTTCGACGTCTATCCAGCTCAGGAAGACTCCGACGATCATCAGGATAGCCCCGATGATACCGACGATACCCATGACATTGGCTACTGCTTTCACATCTGCCATGTTATCACATGCAGTTCAACTGCGACCTGGGAATCGGTCGGACTTTAGTTAATATTTTCGACGATTGACGGTAATCACACATCCATCATTCTGTTCCGCCCTCCGCGTCCTCGGTGGGCCAGACCTCGCGGACGATCTCCACGTCGCCGGGCGGGAGGATCCTGGAGACCTCCTCCTCGGGGACTTGGAACCTCTTCGCCATCTCACTGGACTTGCGGCCGGACTTGCCCTTGCCGGGGCGTATGACGAAGTACCTGTCGGACTGGGCGAAGCACTCCGCCGGTCCGCACATGACCTTCCTGGCGTTCTGGAAGTAGATCTCCCCGACCACGAGCTCCATGGGGAGGTGGTACTCGTAGTTCCTCTTCCCGCGGATGATGAACGCACCACGGGGGACGAACTCCCCGGGGTTCGGGGTCTTGCTGACCTGGTCCGGGTACGCCCAGAAGGCGCTGCCCTCGGACAGCGCCGCGACCCAGGCCTTGGACTGAGCTATGGCGAACTGGCACGCGAGCCTGAGCTCGGACTGGTCCAGCTTGGAACCCTCCTTGATGACGACGGAGGGCGCACCGTGCACGTCCGCGTGGGCGTAGAGGTCCCCGTCCTTGAGGTGCTTCTTCACGACGTTGTCGTTGGTGTGGGCATCCTTGCCCGCTATGACCAGCTTGCCCTGCGGGGAGATGTACCACTTGTACCTCTCGAACCAGAACTGCTTGGTGGGTTGGGCCTTGCCGGCCATCAGGGCCCTGGCCCTGTCGATGCCCTTCTGCTTCCTGGTGAGCTCCGTACGGCTCTCCTCCAGGGCCTCTTCGGCACGCTTGGCCTTCTCCCCGATCTCCTTCCCCCTCTGGTATATGTCGGACGCGTTGGCGTCTATGCCCTTGGTGTAGTCCAGGGTTACGGTCTGTCCCGCGAAGGTTCCCGTCACGAGGTTCCTAGAGGGGTCGATGTCGGTGACGAACGGGATCCTCATCGCACCCTCCCTGAGCTTCTCCCAGGTGAGTTTCTGCGACTGCTCGCCGAGGACGTTCAGGAGGTCGTTGGCGTTCTGGTAGTCGGTGTAGAGCGATTCCGCCTTGACGCGGAGCTCCTCGCACTGTGCCCTGTACTCCTCCAGGGTCTCCTCCTGCTTGGCGATCCTCCTGTTGAGCTTCTCGACCTCGGGGTCGACGAAGGACTCCTCCTCCTCGTCCGAGATCTGCTCCATGTAGGCGTGTATGAGCTCGGACATGGTGTCGAAGCGCTTGGACTCCATGTCCCCGTGGGATACGAGGTCCATCGGGGCGAAGTCCTCTATCCTGCCCCCGGACAGGTACGCCGTCGGCTCGGGGACGTCGAGGACGTGCTGCACCAGCTCCCCCATCGCGGCGTACATCGCGGCGACCGCCCCATCGTCTATGTCGGATGCGGGCGTGTTCTTGTCCACGCCGACGCGTCTGCAGACCTCCTCCGCGTACTGCCCGCCGAGGTTAACCGCCGTGGCGAGGGTCCTCACACAGTCGGCATCCGACGAACGGAACGATGCGAGGAACTCCTCGGCGGTGGATGTGGTGGGGTCGAACCTGGATTTCGGGGAGGTGTACTCCGCACCGGGGCGCGATGTACGGTCCCTCCACGTCTTCTGGACCAGGCAGTTCTGGATGATCCCGTCCTTCACGAGGAGGACGTTCCCGCCCCCGAACATCTCGAATATGAGGGTGTAGTCGCCCTCGGACTTCATCAGCTCCATCTCGACGACCCTGTCGAACCCGACCTGCCTGACCTTCCCTATGCGCGCGTTGTCCACGTACTTCCTGAGGTACGATGCGAAGGATGTGGGCATCGTCGGGGTCTCCGGTTTCACGGACGGCGAGTAGAGCCATTTCCTGTCCTTGAAGAAGAGCTCCTTCTTCCCCTCGCCCTGGACGTTTATGCGGAAGAGCACGTTTCCGGCGCCCCAGTGGAAGATTTTGTCCATGTGCGCCCCCTCCAGGTCGGCGAGCTCTGTCACGATGGAACGGACATCGAAGGAACTCATCTCTTTCTTCATGGGTCCGGCTAGGGTGATTCCGAAGATAAAGGTTGTTCGGAACCGTCATATGCGGATGCCGTAGACGTCTATGCTGTGGGCGGTGATGACATCGTATATGGCGTCGATCTCCGGTCTGAGGTCCACGTTGGGCATCCCGAAAGACATCACGATGAGGTCCCCGAGGAGGTACATGGCGCTCTTGTCATCGGTCATGGAGGGGTCCTTCTCGAACATCTCGAACACGTTCCCCATGGCCCCGAGGCAGATGCAGATGCGCAACTTGAAGTCCTCGGCATCGGTCGGGAGGAGCCTCTCGGAATCCCTCTCACGTATCAGCTGCACGGTGTAGTCCGCCATCATATCCATCGTGTCCCAGCGTTTGTACGCGATCGCCAGGAGCTCCGCGATGCGGGGGGATCTGCTGCTGGCGTAGATCTGGAGGATGAGCGGGAAGCTGATGTTCCTCAGGTAGTTGGTGTTGGGGAGGAGCCTCTCGGATTCCCTGATGGACTGCTTGAGGATGGATATGATGGCCTCCGAGAAGATCTCCTCCTTGCTCCTGAAGATATTGTAGAGGCTGCCGTTGAGAATGCCCGTCTTCTGCATGATCTGACGGGTGGTCGTCTTCTCGTACCCGTTCTCCAGGAAGAGCTTGATCGACTCGTCGACGACCCTGCGCTTTAGCTCTTCGGTCCTCTTCGTATGGGATCCACGTGCGGCGGGCGGCATGGTCTGTCTCCGGGCAATCCAAAGGAAATGTGTATATAGTGTTTTTCCACGGTGGTTTC
>JAZODL010000274.1:0-4265 GCA_045596945.1 Candidatus Methanomethylophilaceae archaeon
CGGCCAGAGGATGGAAGTCCCCCTCCCCGATGAACAGGAAGGCATCCACATCCCCTATGACGGATTCGGCAGCGGTGCAGTTGCATCCCAGGACCTGTCCCGGATAGCATATCCTGTCGTCCCCCCTCCCGATGAGGACCGTCCTGCCGGACCCCTCCAGGATCTCCCTGAGCGGCTGCAGCAGACCGACGTACTGGATGGTTGCGAGCAGCCCCACCCTCTGCGGGAGGCCCGAGAGCACGTCCATGACATCGTCGGACAGCGCTATGTCGGAACGGGACTCTATGTACAGGACATCCGGGTCGTGACCCTGGGAGGGTATGGGGGAGTGGCCGAAATGCACGAGCGCATCGGTCAGTCCACGGTAATCAAAAAGGTCACAGGCCCCGTAACATGGGTACCCGATGACCAATGTATCAACCCCTGTCCTCTCGGACAGGTAATCTGAGATTTCAGTCGCACGGATCTTGAGACCCTCTGGCAACTGGAGTGCGACGGAGGAGTACCCTCCGTCGCTAATCCACGCAACGATGCGATCCAATTCGAAATCGAACATTTACTGGATCAGTTCCTGTCCCTTCTCTACATCGATGTAGCAGGGGGAGGGGAACTTCATGGAGGCTCTCCAGAGAGCATCCTTTGCGATGACTGCCTTCTCGGCAGGGACACGGACGGTGAGGATGGCCTGGTTGCGCTCGAGCCTCGCCGCGGTTCCGACGGTCTTGCCGAATCCCTGGCGCATTCCACTCGAGACACGGTCCGCTCCTGCGCCGGTTGCGAGCTTGTTCTCCCTGAGGACGACGTGGGGGAACGCCCTGACGGTCATGTGGTAGTTCGCGGATCCGATCTGTCCGTTGAGGACCTTGTTGGCTGCGATACGACCTGCCTCGATGGAGGTGTGCCTGATCTGGACGCGGTTCTTGACCCTGAGGGTGAGGGTGACGGGGAACTCCTCCTTGAGGTTTCCCATCTCGTACTGGCTGACTCTGCTTGCGGGCACTCCACCCATGTATTCGCGGCGGGTGTATGCCTGTCCTTTGATTTCTCTGTACATCGATGCGGGCTTTCTTACCATTTGCACCACCTTGATTGGAACGTGATGAGGGCAGACAATCCGGATTTTGTATATAAGGACTACTACCCCGAAGTTCTTTGACTGTGTTGGCTCAATAACAGCATCAATATAAACATTCCGTTACAGGAGGTCGCGCACGCGCTACCTATAATGGCGGAGGCGGGATGCCGTCGACGCAAACGATTATTATGCGCACGGGCATGCAGTGACGATGCACTCGTTCGGTTTCAAGGTAGTCCCCTCAGACGGGGAGGGTTCCGGGATCCCGGTGGCCGTCGCCGGCCAGGTGATGGTGGACGTCCAGAGGCTCATCACCGAGATAGGGGCCATGATGGCCCGCCTGGAGCTCAGGATCCAGAACGGGGTCCCCCCGGAGATCCTCTCGAAGTTCGACCTGCGCATCGGGGGATCGTCGTCCGCCGGGCTCGGTTCCGATCCCGCGGAGGGGAACGAGGCGCTCATGGAGGACGTCCTCAACAGGCTGTCGGAGACTCTGTCCTTCCTCGGGAAGGGCGTGGTCGGCACGTGGATGGAGGACAACTTCCCCGAGGAACTCGGGAGGAACAGGATCGCGGGATGCATACTGGATCTGGCGGAGCACCTCGACGGGCACACGCTCGTGTTCGGCACACCCGGTGCCCAGAAGACGTTCAGGCGGGTCGACCGCGAGAAGCTGTCCAGGTACGCCACCACGGAGGACGCGTCGGTCGGGGCGTTCATAGGGGTCGTGTCTCGCGACCCGGTCAGACGCAACCGTCTGGTCGTGTCCAACGGCTCCGGGGACGTTCAGCTCTCCTTCGGACCCAACATCGACCCCGCGGACATCCCGTCGTTCATCTCGGCGGGCCCGGTGATCGTGACCGGCACCCTCGTCAGGGGCCGTGACGGTTCGGTGTCCGAGATCCGCAACGCCGACGGATGCTACTCCTTCCCGCAGGTCCGTTTCCACCGCATAATCACGTCCGCGAGGGACATAGTCCTCCTGAACCCCGTGGAGGGGAGGCCGTCGCACGACCCGTCGTCGGGCGGGTGGTCCCTGACATGCGACGTTCTCGGCATAGATGTGACGAAGGGATCGTGGGACGAATGCGTCACGGCGTTCCACGACTACTTCTCGTTCCTGTGGGAGATGTACTTCGAGGGCGAGGGGGACTTCGAGGGCGAGGAACTCGAGATAAGAGAGTACCTCCAGTCGCTGGCGCCCGTGCTCTAATAAGGGTTTTATACTGCGGTGCAGTGAGAGCGGAACGAACTCACATGTCCAAGAGACGCGTATCGAACAAGACCATCGCCGAGATCGGATCGACCAGGATCATGAAGCTGATGGACCTGTCCGAGGACGCAGTCAGGGCGGGGAACACCGACAGGGCACGCAGATACGTCTGGCTCGCCAGGCGCATCGGTATGAAGACACGTGTCGGGATGCCGCGCGACCGCATGTACTGCAAGGGGTGCATGGTCCCACTCGTGCCAGGGGTCAGCTGCACCGTCAGATTGTCCAATCACAGGGTATGCACCACATGCGGCATGTGCGGAACAGTACGGCGCCGCCCGTACATCAGGGAGCAGAGAACATGACGGAGAGAGACGCAAGGAAGGAGCTCATCAGAAGAGCCAACGAACTCAGTCCGACCGTGCACGTCGGCAAGGACGGTCTTGACCAGGGTCTCTTCGACGAGATCACCAACCAGCTCAAGAAGAACCGTCTGATCAAGATCAAGGTGTTGTCCAACTCGGACGACGGGGCCAAGGACACGGCCGTCGCCATAGAGGAGGCCACGGGAGCCGTGGCGGTGGATGTCCGCGGAGGGG
Organism: Candidatus Methanomethylophilaceae archaeon; assembly: GCA_045596945.1. Taxonomy (GTDB): domain Archaea; phylum Thermoplasmatota; class Thermoplasmata; order Methanomassiliicoccales; family Methanomethylophilaceae; genus Methanoprimaticola. The sequence continues at coordinate 2,888 of JAZODL010000274.1, forward strand.
TAATCATCCTCACGGACAAGAGGACCTGGACATCGCTCTCACAGAAGAAGTTCTGAGGTAATAGGATGCTCGATGTCAACATAATCAGATCGAACCCTGACATGATCAGGACCATGCTCAGGAACAGGAACAGGGATGAGGCCATCCTGGACACATTCCTCTCTGCGGATGAGGAGTGGAGGGCACTCACCGACGAGAACAACCGCCTCAGGAAGGTCAGAAACGAGGTCTCCCTCGAGATCTCGAAGATGCCCAAGGGCGAGGAGAAGGATGCCAAGATCGCCGACATGCGCGAGGTGTCCGAGAGGATCAAGGCCAACGACCAGAGGATGGCCGAGGTCGAGGGCATCAGGAACGACTGCGTCCTCAACATCCCCAACATCCCCCATGAATCCGTACCCATCGGCAAGGACGAGAACGACAACGTCGTCGTCTACGAGAGGGGCGAGAAGAGGATCTTCGACTTCCAACCCAAGGAGCACTGGCAGATCGCCGAGGACCTCGACATCATCGACTTCGAGAGGGGCACGAAGGTCGCCGGTAGCGGATTCTACTGCCTCAAGGGCGACGGTGCCAGGCTCGAGCGCGCACTGATCAACTACTTCCTCGACACTCACCAGGACCAGGGCTACACCGAGGTGTTCCCTCCCGTGGTCGTCAACAAGAACGCGGTGATCGGTACCGGACAGTACCCCAACCTCAAGGACGACATGTACTGGCTCGAGAGGGACGACCTGTTCCTCAACCCCACTGCGGAGGTGCCCGTCACCAACCTGCTGCAGGACGAGATCCTCGACAAGGAGGACCTGCCCATCTACTGGACCGCCTACCTCCCCTCCTTCAGGCGCGAGGTCGGCAAGCACGCGGACACCAAGGGCATCATCAGGGTCCACGAGTTCAACAAGGTCGAGATGGTCAATTTCGTCCACCCCGACAACTCCTATGCGAGGCTCGAGGAGCTCAGGCAGAACGCGGAGGACCTCATCATCGGTCTCGGACTCCCCTACAGGGTCCTGCTCCTGTGCACCGGGGACATGAGCTTCTCATGCAGCAAGTGCTACGACCTGGAGCTCTACGTGCCCGGCAAGGACGCGTGGCTCGAGGCATCCTCCTGCTCCAACTTCACGGATTTCCAGGCCAGGAGGGCCAGGATCAAGTACAGGCCCGAACCCCACCTCAAGAGCGAGTTCGTCCACACTCTCAACGGGTCCGGACTCGCGCTCCCCAGGACGATGGTCGCCATCCTCGAGAACTACCAGAACAAGGACGGTACCGTCACCATCCCCGAGGTGCTCAGACCCTACATGAGGGGCCAGGAGATCATCGGACGCCGTTAAACGCGGATCCGCTCCAGACCCTCCATCAAACCCCTTGCCCC
>JAZODL010000275.1:0-5935 GCA_045596945.1 Candidatus Methanomethylophilaceae archaeon
CCTCCGGCACGCAGACCCACACGTCACCGGCGTGCCTGCAGAACCTGCACGTGCGGCACCTGCGGTAGTTCTCGTTCGTCATGCATCCCGCATGCACCGTCGTCTTCAATACCGTTGCCCCGGTCCGGGGACGCCGGTCCGCCTCCGCCCGGTCCCCGCGGAGGAGGCCCTGGAACGCTGGATCCTCATGTGCTCGACCACCCCGTGTATGGAGTCCGTGCGGACGATCCAGTCCCTGTTCCTCACGAAGTCGAACCTGTACTTCCTCCGCATGAGCTCCAGGTAGTGGACGAGCTCCTCATCCGATGGACGGTCGTCGGTGCCGAACAGCGTCGTCTGCCTCGTCCTGCGCTCGGAGATGCCCGAAATCCCCACCCCCACGAGCCTGACCGGCTTCCTCGGCAGCTTCAGGAGCATGTCCCATGCCATGCGCGAGACGGACAGGGCGTCGTCGCTCCTGAGTCCGCTCCTGGTCTTCACGACGCACTTCATGTCCGAGTACGTGACCTTGATGTTCACCGCCGATCCGTGCAGCCCGTAACGGGACGCACGCTCCTCCACGCTGAGGGACAGGAGCAGGATTACGTCGATGAGCAGGGAGTAGTCGGAGACATCCCTCTGGAACGTGATCTCGCGGCTGATGGACTTGGCGTCCTCCGGGTTGTAGGGGACCACCTCCCTGTCGTCGATGCCCTCGGCGAGCCTGGTGAGCATGCGGCCGTGCTTCCCGAGGAGCGATTCGACGTCCCTCCTGCGTCCGGCGAGGTCCCCGACGGTGTGCACCCCCATGGCGTGCAGCTTCTCGGCCGTCCTGGGACCCACGGAGAAGAGCTCGCGGACGTCCCTGTCCCTCATCAGCTCCACGAACTCCTCCCTCGTCCTCAGCTCGTAGTAGCCGTTGGGCTTGATCTCCTCGCTGGCGGCCTTGGCGGCCGCCTTGCAGTACGACAGGCCCACGGAGCAGGTGAGCCCCACCTCCTCGGCGGTCCTCCTCTTTATCTCGCGGGCCATCCCGGCGGCCCTGTCGAAGTCCCCCGCGGTCGCCGTGACGTCCAGGAACGCCTCGTCCAGCGCTATCGGTTCGGATGCGGACGCATAGGAGTCCCATATCCCGTGCAGCTGCCTGGACACCTCCCGGTACTTGTCGAAGTTCGGGGTCAGATACACACCATCAGGACACAGCCGGTACGCCTCCTTTATGTTCATCCCGGAACGCACCCCGTACTCCCTGGCCTCGTAGCTGCAGGTGGCGACCACGCCCCTCTGGTCGGGCATGGCGCCCACGATCACGGGTTTCCCGCGTAGAGAGGGGTTGTCCCTGATCTCGACGGATGCGTAGAACGCGTCCATGTCCACGTGGATGATTATCCGGTCCATTCCCCAGGCGCATGGGGGCATCACGATATAGCGTGTCGCATCGCCGACCGTCCCGGGACCGTCCCGTCCTGGTCAGGGTTAAAATAAACGGTTCAGGATGACGGTGCATGGCAAAGACAACGGTCGGTTACATGGGGATCCCCGGTTCCAACTCCGAGGACGCGGCGGGGAACTTCGCATCCAGGATGGGTTGGGACGACGTGGAGCTGATCCCTCTCGTGGACTCCAGGGGGGTCATCGGGGCCCTCGACTCCGACGGATGCATGTTCGGTGTCGTGGCCACCGCCAACATCAACGCGGGTCCCGTCGGCGAGACCGCGGAGGCCCTCGAGGGGAGGGACGACATCGAGACCGTGGACGAGCTCTGGTTGCCCATTCACCACTGCGTCTTCACCGTCCCCGGGTGCACCGGTGTCAGGACCGTGGCCTCCCACGTGCAGGCCCTCCTGCAGACGAAGGGCAACCTCGCATCGCTCTTCCCGGACGCGGAGAGGCTCGAGGTCGAGGACACGGCCATTGCCGCACGCTACCTCTCCGAGGGGAGGCTCTCCCCGGACACGGCCGTCATCTGCCGTAGGAACGCCGGCGAGATGTTCGGTCTGGAGCTCCTCCACGAGAACATCGAGGACCGCAGCGACAACATGACGCAGTTCCACCTCCTCCGCAGGAGATGAGCACGTGATATCCGATATGATCGAGGCCGACGCACGCACCCTCGACGAGATGGTTGCCGAGCTCAACAGGGAGGCTGCCAGGCACAGGTCGGAGAGGGACATGTACAACCAGAAGGCGCAGGTCCTCGCCGACAAGCGCAACGCTCTCCAGGACAAGGCCAGGAAGCTCGTCGCGGAGGCCAACCTGGTCAAGCAGAGGAGGGATGACTTCAACCTCTCCGCCAGGGAGGCCAAGGAGAAGCGCGAGGAGTGGAACGACAAGGTCGCCATGATGCGCGAACGCGGCGGACTCGGGGACATCGGGGAGGCCAAGGCCCAGTCCCAGAACTACCATCAGAAGGTCGTGAAGTACTCCAACAGCGGACAGCTGGCCCACGAGAAGATGCTCAGGCTGAGGGAGGAGGCCGACGCCCTCAGGGCGGAGGCGCAGGTGTGCCACGGGCAGTTCCTGGACTGCAAGAAGGCCGCCGACCTGGAGCACGACCGCTACATCCAGGCGATCCGGAAGATCGAGAGGCTCAGGGACGAACTGCCGGAGTGACTCACATCAGGAGGAGGTCCCCGCGGCGTATGCCCATGAACCTGTACGTGCAGGTGCGGCCGGTCTTCGGATTCACCATCTCCCTGCGTCCCCACTCCCTGAAGTTGCACTTCTCCAGGCAGCGGCCGGACGCCTTGTTCTCCACCTCGTGACGCGCCTGTATCCAAGCGTAGCAGGTGGTGTCGAAGATGTAGCGGACAATCGCACGGATCGCCTCCGTCATGTAGCCGTTGTCCCAGTACCTCTGGGAGAGGCAGTAGCCGATCTCGCAGTAACCCTCGTCCGGATGGTCCCTCACGGCGGTTATGCTCCCGATGGGTTCGGTGGATCCGCGGAGCGTTATGCACCAGTCCATGGAACCCGACGGGTACTGGTCTATCCAGGACGATATCACCCGGGCCGTCTCCGACACGTCACCGTGGACGCCCCATGTGAGGAAGTGCGTCACGTCCGGATCCGTCATCCAGTTGCGGTGGGCGTCCCGGACGTCGTCCATCGTGAACATGCGGAGCTCCAGACGCTCCGTCAGAAGGTGCCTCGTCCTGATCACGTGCCACCCGAACGCTCACACGTTTATGTCCCTGTTGGGTATGTGGTCGCGGATGACATGGTGGACCGCGCTGTAGGGGACGGCCATGTCTATGGATATGTCTACGCAGGACTTCCCCTTGCGGTAGCTCTCGATTATCCTCTTACGCATGCCGTCGTCCAGATCGAACGAGGAACGTCTTACCGTCCTCTCATCCGGCTCGCGGTCCCTGTCCCATTCCTTGGAGGAGCACGACGGGCAGCGCCTCGGGGTCTTACCGCCCTTGGCGTTCCACTTGTTGCCGCAGCGTTTGCACATGTAGGTCTTCGGCGGCACGTCCCATTGATGGGATCCGCATTCAGGGCAGCGCTTCGGATTCCCCGTGTGGGAGTTCCACGTGTAGTTGCAACGCTTGCACGTGACCGTCAGGTGCGGCATGTTCCATTTGACGGAGCGGCACCTGGGACATCTGTCAGGCGCCTTGTCCCTGCGCGGGATCCAAGAATAGGAACACCTGGAACACTTAAGCATCTCCCCCGTACCCGATACCATCGTAATACCCCAACAAGTACATTTTCAATTTGATTATATTTAATGTTTACTGTAAATTTAGGAAATAAATATATACACGTGGTTGAAAGCAATCCAATGGTGTCCGGATACAACGGGAAGTACGGGGGCATCTGGGCCGTATGATGGATACCTTTTTATATTATAAACGATGGGACGAATTGTCCAGACACATCCCACTCCGGATGCACCCCCACGGGGGCGGATCAGAGGGGATGGTCCTCACGGTACCTGTCGATGGCCTCGGACGTCACCTTTATTCCGAAGATCCACAGGACGAACATCAACAGACCCGTGAACAGGAACAGGTACGGGACGACGGTGAAGGTCGCGACCATGAGGATCAGGCTCACCACGAAGACCAGCAACCCGCGTGTGTCGGAGGCCACGTAGTACGCCCCCAGCCCGGGGAGGACCAGGGACATCGCCATCGCGAGACCGGTGGACCTGGTCTCGGGCGCACCGGCGGCCGTGGCACCGGGGTTGGAACCGGTCCCATCGGGGAATCCCAGATCGAAGGAGCAGTACCTGCAGAAACGATCGTCCTTGTCGACCTCCTTGCCACAGTTCGGACAGTACATTCTGAGTGGATGCACGTCCTCGTATTTCACCATCCGCGTCCGAAACCGATCCAACAGGAGATGTACACGTTGGCGAGCGACGGCCTCGTGATCGCGGCGACCGCCCCGCGGAGCACGGAGTACCCCTTCCTGAACGGACGCATGGCGTACTCGATGTCGTCGTCGGTCCATCCGCAGAACTGCCTGTGAGCGGCCATGAAGTGGTCGTCGAACATCAGGTCGCGATCCACCCACCTCTGGTACGACCTCCCGTCGGAACCGCGTGCTATGGACTCCGCGACCCTGCGTCCGGACAGCATCGCCACCCCTATACCGCCGAAGCACAGCGGATTCGCCAGGGAGGCCGCGTCGCCGACCAGGTAGCACCCGCGGTCCACGACGGCACCGATCCTCCCTATGGGCATGTGCCTGGCCCCTGTGGACAGCACGTCCCCCACGGAGTCCGTACCCCTGATGTATCCGACGGACACGGTTCCGTCGGCGGACGGGAAGTCCCACCTGTACGCACCGCGGTACCTCTCCGACACCGTGAACCTCAGGGAGCCGTCTGAACCCCCCTCCACTATGTTGTTGACTATCGGGATCATCTCCGCCGGGGCGGAGCCGAAGATGTCCCTGCGCACGACCGAGTGGGCGCCGTCGGCACCGACGAGGTACCTGCACGAGAAACCGCCGGCTGTCGTGTCCAGGACGTACCTGTCCCCCTCCCTGCGGACGGAGCGTACCGTCGCCCTCACGAAGTCCGCATCGGACCTGGAGCGCAGACCGTCCAGCATGGCGTTGCGGTCCACGATGGAACCGCTGACCGGGATCGACACCTCGGACCCGCCGGCGAACGCTATGGTGATGCGGTCCACACGCCTCAGGACCCTGCCGGGGGACACCCCGGTGAGACGGAGCATCCTATCGCTCACCGCCTCGCCGCATATGGCGTGGTACCTGCGGTGGGGCCCCTCCGAGAGCCTCTCCAGGACCACCACACCATCCACCCCGTTCTCGCTCAGGTACGCTGCCGCGGACATCCCCGCGGGACCGGCACCGACAACGACGACGTCGCACTCCCTCATGACCGCGGTGAGAGGTCGGCAGCATAAATACCATCCTGCCTCCGGAGGCGACCGTGGCGGGCGGGGCGTGTGCAGAGGATACCGGACCGACATTAACATTTATCACCGTACAGCCCCTCACCGGCACGATCGGTGCTATATTGCTCACTCAGGACTACATCGGATTGATCCTCGTATACACCATTATCGCGGTGTCGCTCGCATCGGGCCTCTATCTGGACAGGAGGGGTTCGGATGTCGACGTCAGGAAGGTCGTCCACATCGGGGTGGGCAACTTCATCCTGGTGTGGTGGATGTTCACCGAGGGATGGATCATGCTGGCGTTCTTCACCATCCCGTTCGCCATCCTCCTGTTCCTCGCGATGCTCAGGGACAATGCGGTCTCGAGATCGAAGCTGGGGGAGCTCAGCAACGAGAAGGGCCACAGAACCGGACTCTTCCTGTACGCCGTCAGCATCACTCTGATGATCCTGGTGTTCCCGGAGCACTGGGTCGCGGCGACATTCGGCATCGTCGCCATGACCTACGGCGACGGATTCGGATGCGTCGTCGGGAGGAGGTTCGGAAGACACAGGATCGCCAACGGGAAGTCCCTC
>JAZODL010000276.1:0-3836 GCA_045596945.1 Candidatus Methanomethylophilaceae archaeon
TGTCGTTCGGGATGCGTCTGGAGTGCAGGGGCCTGGAGAGCTGCCTCTCATCCGGGAGGGTCGCGGTGATGTTCTGCGACGCGGGCTTCACCCGTCCGTCGGATGTCACGATGTACATGGTGGACGACGAGGGCACCGTGATCGGCCACGACGTCCCCGAGAGTCTCGTCGACGTGTACTCGTCCAGGGACGATGTGATGTGGCTCTGCCAAGGTTTCGTCCTGTACCCATCGCAGATCGGGTACGGCGACGCGAGGATGGTGATGGATTCGACCCCGTTCGAGCCGGAGGGCCTGCCGGATGGCGTCGAACTCGAGATGTACTACCCGTCGGTGTCGACGGCCGTGCTGCTCAACGAGCGCATGGGTGTGAGCGGCGACGGGATGGCCACGGTGATGGTGGCCGTCCGCAGGGCGGGCTCAGTGCCTGTGCCCGATGTGGTGGAGGTTGCCGGTGGAGGGTGCGGCCATGGTGAGCCTTCCCCTGAGGACGCCCTTTATCGATGTCACCTCGTTGGCGAACGTCTTGAGCTCGCCGAGGGGCCCCTCGCATATGAGGATCTCCATGCACCTGTCGTGGTCCAGGTGGACGTGGACCGATGTCTTGACCATGTGGCCGTGAGCATGCTGTATGTCCGTCAGCTTCTCCCCGACCGAGCTCATCGTGTGGTCGTAGATCATGACCACCGTGCCGACCATCCACTCGTCGTCGTTCTTCCACTCGTTCTCGGCGAGGGAGTCGCGGACGAGGTCGCGTATCGCCTCGGATCTGCTGACGTACCCCTTCTTGGCTATGGAAGCATCGAACTCCCTGAGAAGATCCGGTTCGAGGGATACGCCGATGCGTGTGACTCCATCCATGCTGCACCGTAGGTACGGGCAGGACTTTAATGTTGGCTACGGCGTCCATCCACGGGCCCCGTGTGCGACGTATGTCGAACCATGGGTGACGTTTATAACGGCATCCCGCGATACTCACCGCATGTCTGTGAACTCTGAGAATCTCGAGCGCGCGATAGTATCCGCGATCAGGAACAGTGTCGAGGACCAGGACATCGCAGTGGCCTTCTCCGGAGGTCTCGATTCCGGTCTCGTCGCGGCGATCGCGAAGGATTACGCCAGGTCCGTGACCCTGTACACATCCGGTAAGGATCAGTCCTACGACGTGGTCATGGCGCACGACATGTCCGAGAGGCTCGGTCTCCCCTGGCTCCACATCCCGATCACCGAGGACAACATCGAGGCGAGGCTGAGGGAGATGATCTCCATCACCGGTACCTCCAGTCCGCTCACCCTCTCGTTCGAGCTCCCGCTGTTCTTCGTGTGCAGGACCGTCCACGAGAAGCTGATCATAGGCGGTCAGGGTTCCGACGAGCTCTTCGCCGGCTACTCCAAGTACGTCGGTATGGCGGACGACGAGCTCTCCAGGGCGATGAAGTCCGACATGGGGAAGCTGATCACGTCCACGATCCCCCACGAGACCAAGGTCGCCGACCACTTCGGCAAGAAGCTCCTGTACCCCTACCTCGACCCCCTCGTCACCATGCAGGTCAACGCCATGGACCTCAAGGACCTGAAGCCCGTCGATGCGGACACCAGGAAGATGCTCCTCAAGCAGGTCGCCAGGAACCTCGGCTATCCGTTCATCGCGGACAAGAGGAAGAAGGCCGCACAGTACGGGTCCGGAACCATGGATCTGGTCCGCGACGTGGCCAAGTCCAAGGGCATGACCTACTCCGAGCTCGTCGACTCCATTTACAGGGAGATCTTCGACTGAGCGATGTAAACCATGTACATCGTCGCGGGGTCCAGGTCCGTGAGCTCGTAGAGCATCCTGGTCCCCACGACATCCTCTATCTCGTTGAGGTAGACGCACCCGTCCCCGAACACGAAGTCCACGCCGACGAAGTCCGGCAGGAGCTCGGGGACGATCCTTCTGACTATGTCTAGGGCCTCCGGCGGGGGTTCCACGACCTCCGCCCTGCCCCCCAGTCCGTGATTGGCGCGGAAGTCCGTGTCGCTCGAGCGCATCACGGAGCACAGCGGCCTCCCGCCAAGGACGTAGACCCTGAGGTCCCTCCCCCTGACCGGGGCCATGCTCTGGACCAGTGGCGACGGGACGGTCCCGCACAGTCCGTCCACCCCGCAGGGGGTCTCGGCCATGTGGACGTCGGTGCCACCGTGTCCCGTGCGGGACTTGACGACCCAGGGCGGACCGGGGGGAAGCGGATCCCCCGGGAGGGAGTACGGCAGGTACGGTACCCCGAGCATGCGTGCGAGTCCGTAGGTCGCCGCCTTGTCGTTGCAGACCCTGGACACCGAAGGGCGGTTGAACACGGTCGAACCGCAGTCCTCCAGGAGGGATGTCAGGGCATGGTCCCTGGTGCGTGCGACGACCACGTCGGGGGCGTCGTACGGGTCCACGGAGTCGGTGGTGACCACTGTGCAGTCCATCCCCAGGGAGTCCCCGGCCGATGCCAGGCGGTCGGCGAAGAAGCGGTTGATCTCCAGGTCGGTGCGGTCGTACAGGATCCAGCACGTGGGACGGCTCAACCGACCACATCCACGATGTGCGCGAGTATGAGGTCCGACACGTCGATCCCGGTGCAGTCCCGGAGGTTGCGGATGTGGGCGTTGGAGTTCACCTCGCAGACCACCGGTCCGTCATCGGTACGGATGATGTCCACCCCGGCGAAGTCGGCACCCACGCACCCACATGCGGAGATCGCCAGTTCGGACTCCTCCTCCGTCGCGACGTGGACGTGCATGCGACCCCCTATGGTGCAGTTGGACCTGAAGTCCCCCGGGGGACCGGTGCGGAGGACCGACGCCACCACTTCGCCGCCGACGACCTCCACCCTGATGTCCGTGGAGCCGCAGTCGATGTACTCCTGGAGGATGCGGGGGCGGTGGTCGTGGAGGAGCGCCCTCAGCGACACCGTGTCGTCCACCAGGTGCACCTGCTGCCCGAAGGACCCGAAGCAGTCCTTGACGACCAGGGGGAGACCGAGGGTCCCGACCACGTCGTCGAGGAAGGCCGTGTCCCCGTATCCGACGCCCTCGAACGTCTGGGGGCAGGAGACCGTCCTGGGCATGGGGATCCCGGCACCTGTCAGTGCCAGATGGGTCAGCGACTTGTCGTCGCACACGCGTATGCACTCCGATGAGTTGAACACTGGGATGCCGCACAGCTCGAGGTTGCGTGCGCAGCGGTGGTCCTTGTCCCAGAACAGGACGAAGTCGGCATCACCCAGGATGCCGGACACGGCATCCGCGTCACCGACCGGGACCGCCAGTGCGGTGTTGCGGACCACGCGCATCCCGATCCCCATGCGCTCCGCCGCGGCGGAGACCATCCCCACCGGCTCCATGAACTTGTCCCCGGTGAGGAACCCGTTGGTGACGATCACACCGTTCATGCGGGGGACTGCAAGTGAAGAAATTTAAAGAGTATCATCCATGACAACATCCGGAGATTGGATTGGATCCCGATGGGAGTTTGACCTGGCTCGACGGCCTCTCGAGGAGGGGCGTGAGACTGGGTCTCGGTAACATGGTGGAGTTGTTGGGTCGCCTCGGCGACCCCCATGATGGTATGAGGTTCGTGCACGTCGCCGGTACGGACGGCAAGGGTTCCGTCTGCGCCATGGTCGAATCGATCCTCGGGGCGTCCGGGTTCCGTGTCGGGGCCTTCACGTCGCCCTTCATAATGCGCGTCAACGAGTGCATAAGGTTGGACGGCGAGGACGTCCTGGACGACGATCTCTCGGGGGTGGTCTCGATGGTCAGGCCACATGTCGAGGCCATGGAGGCCGATGGCATGGAGTGCACGTACTT
>JAZODL010000277.1:0-3071 GCA_045596945.1 Candidatus Methanomethylophilaceae archaeon
GTTCTCGTGGTGGGGGAAGATCAGGTCGTTCCCTCCGCCGTGGATGTCGATCTGCTCGCCGAGGTGCTTCTCGATCATGGCGGAGCACTCGATGTGCCATCCGGGCCTGCCGGGTCCCCAGGGGGAGTCCCAGGTGCACTCGCCGGGCTTGGCGGCCTTCCACACGGCGAAGTCCATGGGGTTCCTTTTCTGGCCGTCCAGCTGGACGCGTCCGGAGGACTCCATGTCCTCGAGCCTCTGGTTGGTGAGCCTGCCGTAGTCCTGGACCTTGTCGACGGCGAAGTAGACGCTGCCGTCGTCGGTCACGTATCCGAAGCCGTTCTCGATGATCCTCTGGACCATGGAGATGATGTCGCCGATGCTCTCACTGGCCTTGGGGTAGATGTCCGCCCTGTTGATCCCCAGCTTGGCGGCGTCCTCGAAGTACCTGTCGATGTAGCGTGCGGAGAGCTCCAGGGGCTCCACGCCCTCCTTGGCGGCGCGGGTGATGATCTTGTCGTCGACATCGGTGAAGTTGGTGACGTGGGTGACCTCGTACCCGAGGTACCTGAGGTAGCGCGCCACGGTGTCGAACACGATCATGCTCCTGGCGTGTCCCATGTGGATGTCGTCGTAGACGGTGACTCCGCAGACGTACATCTTGACCTTGCCGGGTTCGATGGTGACGAACTCCTCCTTGGAGTTGGTGAGTGTGTTGTGGATCATCAAAGACATTGGATCGTCAGGTGTAACCACTCCTCCATATTAAAGGGGGTCGACACGGTCGGCTCCGGGATCCCGGGGTGTAGTTGCACAGGTGCCCCGATAGCCGCCGGTGCCCGTTCCGGAGCATACCGTTCTAAGAATCACCGGGTCCGGATGACCACCCATGAACGATGACACGATCCCGATGGGCGGTCGGGGCAAGGCGCTTCCCCATTCATGGGTCACGGCGACCGGTCCGCATGGACGCACCCGGTTCGATGTGGATGAGGGGGAGCCGATCGCAGCGGAGCAGGTGTCTGTATGCGTCCCGGAAGACGGGCTGTGCCCGATCTGCCGCAGGTACATACGGGGACGCGACGGGCCGTACGACCCGAAGGTTAGGCCGACCCTCGATCCGAGGTGCCGGTGCAGGATACGTCGGACCGTCCAGGGGTGTAACGGGGGGACGACAGGGAGGCATGTCGGGACATGAAGGCGGGTGATCTGCTGATCTATGAGAGGACGGAGGAGGTCGGGAGGCCCCTCACCAGGTTCTACTCATTGTATGCGCGCCTGGGCACCAGGGAGGATGCCGAGAGGGGTCGCCAATTCGGTGTAAGGACGGGGTATCTCAAACCGGACGGAACCTCCACCGAAGAATACGAGGGGTACTTCAACAAACCATGAGTGTGGGGAGAGGGGGCTTTCGTCCCCTTCATCCGATTCCAGATTAGGATAATTTCGATCTGTCAGATTCAGTCTCCACGAATACGTCCATTTCCGAATCGACGCATATTGGATTCTTGGGAATGTGTTTGCGCCCCCGGTCGGGGGCGGGATGCCGGAGGATCACTCCCTGAGTCCGGCTATGATGCGCTTGAGCTCGGCGATCTCGTCCTCGAGCTCCTTGATCCTGTCCCTCATGGGGTCTGGGAGCTCGTTGTGCATGAGCGCCTGCTCCTTGGTCTTGATGCCGGCCCTCTTCACGATCCTGCCGGGGACCCCGACCACGGTGCAGTCGTCCGGGATGTCCATGAGCACGACGGATCCCGCACCTATGCGGACGTTGTCGCCTATGGTTATGTCGCCGAGGACGGACGCGTTGCATCCGACGACGATGTTGTTCCCGAGCGTGGGGTGCCTCTTCCCCTTGTTGGAGGACACGCCTCCGAGCGTGACCCCCTGGAACAGGGACACGTCCTCGCCGATGATCGCGGTCTCACCGATGACCACGCCTGTGGCGTGGTCGATGAAGAACCTCTTGCCGATGGTCGCACCGGGGTGTATGTCGCATCCCGTGAGCTGGTGCGCCCTGAAGTTGATCTCCCTGGCCTCCATCTTCCTGCCCTGGAGCCAGAGCTCGTGGCTCATCCTGTACATGCTGACGGCCTGGAGCCCGGTGTGGAACCTCCTGGCATCGTCCTCGTCGACTATGGCCGGGTCCTTCTCCATGACGACCGCCAGGTCGTCCGGATCTATCCTGATGTTGTCCATCATGTCTTCCACCCCTCACTGCTCGAACTCCGCGTCCCTGATGAAGTTCACGGACGGACACGGTCCGAAGCAGTCCTTGCAGAATATGCACTCGTCCTCGTTGATATGAACCTTGCCGTCCTCCATGTAGAGGGCCCTGGGTTCGCACCTGGCGGCACACAGTCCGCATCCCACGCACTGCTCCGCGCGGACTATGACCTGGAACGCCTCGTCCATGTGGGCGCCGGCGTCCCTCTCCACGTTGGCCTTCGTTATGATGGAGCCCTCGCGGTAGATGGTGGTGTAGTCCGCGGTGATGTACTCTCCCTCGGGGTCCATCTCGACGGTCCACCCTATGGCGTGGCAGAACGGCTTGATGGCCTCCAGGTCCACGGGCCTGGACAGCGCGGCCTCCACGCTGTAGCCTATGACGCAGGGGGAGTAGCCCTCCTGCACCTTGATCGTGAGCGGTCCCCTCTCGGGTGTCCTCGTCTGCTTCGTGAGTTCGGACACCTCCTTGCCGGAGACCCTGTGGACCTCCTCCCTGATGGACTTGGGGGCGTTCTTCCACCTCCACAGGCTGAACTCCTTCCACTCCTTGGGGAGTCCGCGGTCCTCCATGTACTCCGTCAGGTACCGGTCCCACTGGTCCCACCTGGCGCTGTTGCCCGCGACGATGTCGAACTCGGAGAGGTCGGACGCGGGGCACAGGAAGCATCCGATCCTGTCGAGTCCCCTGGTGTACCACACGTTGAAGGGCTCGCCCCTGCTGAAGATGTAGAGCCACACGTGCATGGCCGACCAGTTCTGGATGGGGGACGCGCCGACCTGTCCGGGCGTCCAGGGGTTGCGCCAGACGCGGGGCTTGGAGTTCCTCGCCTCCGATTCGTACTTCCTCTGTCCGATGAACGAGA
>JAZODL010000278.1:0-2895 GCA_045596945.1 Candidatus Methanomethylophilaceae archaeon
TGAGTCTCTTCAGGACTATCGAGGGATAGGCATCCACAACGGCGGTGTTCAAACCCATTGAATAGGAACTGCCGCTTGGTTTTTTCGTGAAAATATCGAGGGGTGTTGAATTTGGCCCGTCGGTATAGTATTCAAACATACCGTATCCGTTGGTGACAGAGTCTCCAATCGACACATAATGCCTATAGTCAGGGTCTGAGCCCGATTCCGAAGGAGTACTAGCCGTCTCTGCATATACAGACGTACTGTCATTTGTAGCGGAGAACATGGGGGATGCGGAACAGAGTAGCATCACGGCTACGACTAGGACGGCCATCACCGATGTCTTTCCTTTGATAATTGATCTATTAGCCATAGAACCGACCTTCTGATGTAGGTGGTGGGAAAGGATCGAATGACGGTGTCTGCGATAGCTGAGTCTGTACAGCTTGTTGAAGTCTACCGGTATGCATTCGAACACTTCCCGAAGGCAGGTCCGAGTGCGAAAAAATTCGCGTTTCGGCGGTCAGGAATGTTTTGAGATATACCCGACCCCCCCCCCCAGCCGAATCCATTTTCCTCTGGGGAGGAGGGGGCAGTTAGCATCCCTGCCTCTTGACGACGTCTATGGGGTACGGGGTGATAAACATATGTCTTAACAGCCGGTGACGGATAATCGGATGATCGCTTGTTTGTTTCGATCTAAATTGCCAATCACAGGAACGTCGTTCCATCGATCCGTCAACCTTTTCTACCGATGATGTGCTGTGATATACATGGCACACCGGCGATCTACCGCATCCGTGTGTCCGGTGATCTATTGGACAGCAGATATGTGAGAACCGATCTCGGTGCGTCATAGAATGCACCGGTTTTTCGTGAGTCGAATGAACCCCGTGGATGGTGCCACCATCCCATTCCCCGGTGATTCTTATGAGGATCATCACAGCGGAGTACTTCGAGTACCGGAACCTGGCGGATCGCTACGACTTCCCGTTCCATGAGATCGACCCACGTGCATCCTCGTATGATGGGGACTTCTACCAGGAACTGGTACGGAGGGGCGACTCGGAAAACGGTTTCACCGACGCCCTCATGCGTCTGTCATACGGACTTCCGGACGACCGCGTCCCGGAACTGCCCACACGTCAGGACGTGCTCGACCTGATGGCGGAGGAGGCGAGGGAGAGGACCGAGGGGGGACAGCACCTCGCCGTCCCGGACGACCTCGCCCCATTGATCGCGGACATGAGGGTGTTCTCCAACCACGTCATGTCCCCCGAGGTCGCGGAGCACTGCAGGTCGAAACGCGACGCCTACATCGCGATGGCGGACACGTACAGGGGGAGGTGGCTGTGGCACATGCTCGAGGAGGTCCCGCTCCTGAGTGACGATGCGGTGGAACTGTCGCTCCGCATCATATCCACGTTCGACGTGGAGCGCAGGGGAGGGGATGTGGTCCTCAGGAACCTCACGAGCGAGATCACGTTCAGGGACGCCACGGTCACGGGCACCCTTCGGGGGGTGTTCAGGGCCCTATTCGCGGAGGTGTACCTGGAGGAGGGGATGTGGATTGTATGTACGACCAGCGGCCCGGGAACGGACCTCGACATCCGTGCCCCGTCGTTCGAGATCCGCTCCATGCGCAGAGGGAGGTGGTGATGCCATGAGGTTCCTGGACGAGCACTGGTACAGGTCAATGCAGCTCATGGGATGCGAGAGCGAGTTCACCGTGGATCGGAGGGTCTCCACCGACCCGTGCGGACTCAGGGAGGAGGTGTTCCCGAAATGGTACCTGAGGGCATTCCGCTGGCTCCTCGGGGACCGCGAGGGGGAGTACGACCCGCCGGAGGATGCAGATGTCCGCGACAGGCTGGAACGTTACGTGGGGAATAGGATGGAGTATCTCCGCAGGACGTTCCCCGATGTCGTACCCATGGTATGTGAGCCCGATCTGTTCGCCTTCGGCTACGTCACCGAGGCGCAGTACGCGGCGATCGAGAAGGTGTCGAGGTACTGGGGCGGTGTGTACGACGAGCGTGTGAGGCTGAACCGCGAGCTCACCGAGGCGTGCATGCCCATGATGGGGAGGAGGATGCGGTACTTCGGCATGCACGATGCATCGGTGTCCGTCACAAGGGAGGACGGCAACATACTCATGGAGTGCAGGACCACACTCTCCATTCCGGAACTCATAGTCTTTGAGAACGCCTCGGTCATCCAGGGGATTGTGCCGGAGAGGTTCGGCGGTCTCTACCAGGAGACCTTCTGGATGGACGGACGCTACGAAGTCGGATTCCTCGCTGACGGTGAGGGAGGGACGATCGAGTTCACCATAACCGCCGACAATATCCGCATGTACAACAACGCTGGAGCGGAGATAACGGATGATTACGACAACGACATGTTCTATGCCCGCAACAGCCTCACCCACCGCGGGGGTCAGCGCATATGGGAGAGGGATCCCGAGAACCGCACATACCGCAGGACCGGTCCCGTGAAGGTCGGGGCCACGAGGCTCTACTGAGGGTGAGCCGTCTCCGCATCCGGATGATACCCTGTTCCTAGGGGACATTGATCCGCACCGTCGGTCATCACAGGGTACGACATGTGATCCATCCGGACAGAGCTCTCCGGAGTCCGATATGGATGAGGATCTTCGGAGCGATGATGTACGTCTTGATGCTGAAGATACTCAAATTCAGAAGGGTACTGGAAGGGGATGGTCCTCACTCCCTGATTTGGGTTCGGGGACCGGATTTGAGGAGGTCATCTGGCTCATCTCTTCGAGTACTGGTAGTCGTACATCCTGGCCAGTGCGGAGCCCATATCGTCGAGGTCGATTCCGAGGTAGCGGATAGTGGTCTTGACGTCGTCGTGTCCGTAGAGCTTGGAGATCGTCTCGATGGGGATTCC
>JAZODL010000279.1:0-1776 GCA_045596945.1 Candidatus Methanomethylophilaceae archaeon
AGACCGCTTGGCCTCCGACTTCACGAACTACGAGTACCTCGGTATGCTCTACACCGGACTCATCGGAACCGATGTTGACCAGGAGGTCACCGTCGCAGGCGGATCCCTCGTCAACGCCGGGTCCATGACCGTCACGGACGATGCCGCACTCGTCACCGGTGGAACCCTCACCAACGACGGAACCATCGCCGCTGCCGCGCTCTCCGTGACCGGCGGCAAGCTCGCCAACAACGGGACCGTCGACGTCGCAGGTGACATGGGCATCGTGGATGCCGAGGTCGTCAACGGCGGCACCATGACCGTCGGATCCGACGTCACGGTCGACGGAAAGCTCTCCGGCAACACCGTCGCCATCTCCGAGGGGGCCACCGTCTCCCTGTCCGGAACCATCGTCATCGCCTTCAACTACGCCGGCGAGTACGAGGACGTGGACAAGAACAGGATCACGTACGACAACACCGTCACCGTCGCAGGGGAGGCAGGATCCATCGTCTTCGAGGCCCTGGTCACCGACGACTTCGACTACCCCGGAACCATCGCAGTCACCACAGTCGACGCGGTCGACGAGAAGGAGGTCTCGTTCGAGGTCACAGCGGGCAAGGCCGTCGTCGACGGAACAGTGGTCACCGAGGGTTCCATCCTCAGGGTCCAGTCCGGATCCGTCATCGAGCTCGTGAGCGACCTCGAGCTCGACACCACCGCCAACGGAACCCTCGCGGTCCAGGACGGCGCGACCGTGCTCATGCTCGTCGAGGACGACTCCGAGACCTACGGATACGGGGAGCTCATATACACCATGTCCTTCGCCAAGGACGGATACACCTACTACGGCGGTCTCGAGTTCGCACTAGAGAACGCGACCGAGGGGATGACCCTCGTGCTCAAGGGCGAGGGGACCATCGACTCCGACATCACCGTCGGCAAGGACATCACCCTCCAGTTCGAGGAGGACGCGGTCCTCAGGATCACCGGAACCGCCGACGAGTCCATCGCGGTCGGGATGGAGTCCGGTGCGAGCTTCGTCCTCGCGGACGGATGCGCCGTCGTGATCACCGATGCCACCGTCTCCGGAACCATCGTCTACCTCGGCAACGAGATCATCCTCGTCGACGCCGTCTTCGACGGAGAGGCCGGGATCACCGGAAAGCAGGCCGCCGACGGCGACAGCATCGACGTCGGAACCGCCGCACTCGACTCCGGAGAGATCATCGCATCCAAGGGAACCGTCACCGGAACCCTCGAACTCGCATGCGTCGACGACAAGGTCTCCAAGCTCACCGTCAACGAGGGTGCATCCTCCGAGATGACCGTCACCGACGATGCTGACGCCGTCATCACCGTCAACGGGACCATGATCGCACCCGCTGCATTCACCGGAACCGTCACCGGAACCGGATCCGTCGTCATCGCCGAGGGTGATACCCTCGCCATCGACGGCAACAAGGTCGACATCCTCGTGGCCGACGCTGCGGGCAACACCGTGGACATCGCACCCTCCGCCGAGGAGGACGCCGTCGGAATCGACATGACGTTCAAGGCATCCGAGGCCCTCGTGATCTCCGGAACCGTCACCGATGCCGCACTCACCATCGACGGAACCGCAGTGTTCGACACGGTGGTCATCATGGACGACGCGGTCATCGACGCCGTCGCAGGATCCACCATCACCGTAATGAAGGACAAGACCTCCGAGTCCAAGGGACTCCTCAAGGTCGCCGGAACCATCGGCATGTACACCAAGGACACACCCTCCTTCGGAAAGCTGACCTATGAGAT
>JAZODL010000280.1:0-4238 GCA_045596945.1 Candidatus Methanomethylophilaceae archaeon
AAAAGCGCCAACACAGAACCACAGGAACATGAGGAAGAACGACCGCCCCAAGGGGAGGAGGAGAACGTGGGGGTACGGCTACCGCCGGTCGAACAGCGACCTGAACTGCATCCTCGCGTTCTTCGAGTGAACGGGCGGACCCTTTATACCGACAAGGGCATCCGGACGGCATGGTTGGATCGAACGGTTTCGTGCTGACGGATCTCCCCTCGGACGAGGGTTGCGCGGGTTACGTCAGGGGACGCAGGATGAGGAGGTGCGTGGGATGCGCCAAGTGCATCTCGACCGCGCCCGGTGCGTGCGCCATAGACGATGAGGCCACCCCGATGCTGGCGGCCTCCCTGGCCGCGGACGTGCTGGAGATAAGGACCAGTGATGACGG
This sequence comes from Candidatus Methanomethylophilaceae archaeon, assembly GCA_045596945.1. GTDB lineage: Archaea > Thermoplasmatota > Thermoplasmata > Methanomassiliicoccales > Methanomethylophilaceae > Methanoprimaticola. The sequence continues at coordinate 383 of JAZODL010000280.1, forward strand.
GGGACAGTTCCCCATGCCCATGAGGAAGGTCGTGGAGCGCCTGGAGAACATACTGCAGGCGTTCACGGATGCGGGCGGCAACGTGCCGTTGGACCGCTCCGCGGTGGGGCTGTCCGAGATCAGGATCGTACTCGAGGGCGGACACGGACCGGATTTCGAGGAACTCGCCACGAAGATGCTCCTCAACGGACCCGTCGTGAGGATATCCTTCACCGACATCTGACATTGTTTTCCGAAAACTACCGCACCGGATGGTGTTAAAGGGGTTTGTGTGGTGGGGTCTCCCCCACTCACTCCTTCTTGCCTGCGTCCCAGACCTGGACGAAGTCGACCCTGTCGACTCCGAACGCGGCCCTGAGGTCGGTGACGACCTTGTACTTGGCGACCGCCCAGTTCTGGTGGAACTTGCAGATCTCGGCCTCGGTGACGACGACCTTGTCATCGGAGACCTCGAACTCGAATCCATCGGAGGATCCGAATGCGATCTCGAGGATTGCCTTCGCCTTCTCGACGGGGTCCGCGACCTCCTCGACGACGGTGAACCTGTACATGAGGTCGTGTCCGGCGAGCTGGTTGTTGAAGTCGACCTTGACACGTCCGGCACCGACGGAGATGACGATTCCGTTCCTGTTTCCGAAGGAGACGGGGAGTCCGGGGTAGGGGTTGATCTCCTGCTTGAGGAAGTCCTTGACGGGGTACAGCTCGATGAGCTTGGGGTTCTTGGGTCCGGCTGCCTTCTCGCAGGGGATGACGACCTCGACCTCCTTTCCGATCTCGGCGGACTCGATGGCCGCCTCGAGGTCGGGGAACAGGGTCTTGGATCCGACGATGTAGGGCATGGGGGCGTAGTTGTACTTCTCGTTGTAGATTCCGGCCTCCTTCGCCGCCTCGGCGTCGGTGGTGTCGTAGAGTCTCTCGTCTGCGTCTGCGAGGTATGCCTTGTAGGAAAGGCGGAAGAGCTTCTTAGCGACTGCCATTTGAATTCACCTGTACAGTAAATTAACGCCGTCGGCGATTGCTTCACTTATAATAAAGGTATCGTGTACCTCCGGGATGTGTCCGATCGGACACAAAGCAATATAAACCCGTTGCCCGTTGCAGGGTCATCATACGCCGACTTTGCATAGCCCGGTAGTGCGGCTGACTTGTAATCAGCAGGTCCTGAGTTCGAATCTCAGAGTCGGCTCCATTTTCACCATATTTATCAGACGGTCTTGTTCTGTAAAGTCCTGTTATTTCATCGATTTTCCGCATAGCTACCGCTGATGCATCTCCGTGAGGCTCAACCGCTTCGGCTGCGCCGAAACGGGTTTCCGTGGTTCCCATGCGTCACACGACGGGTTTCCATGTGTGCGTGCATCCGGTCGGACAGGTCAATTTACCTTCGTCCGCGTCGAAGGGATTATTCCCCATGTTGGCGGGATGTCCTGCCCGCCTGCCGACATCCCCCAATCATGTGGTCGCAGACGGACACGGTACTACGCATCCGCCGGCATCCAACGATGGCATGATTTTAATATGGAAGTATAATCCAATCAATGTCGGCGGAATCACAGACCCTTGCATCCCCCGTACGCGGCGACGCGGGCGGGGACCTCTGAACCGTCGACGGGGGAATCCCCCGTCGGTGCGTGACCGGTAAAGGCCGGTGGATGCCCCCGACCGTGTCCTCGGATGCTTCGTCGGACCACGGTGCGTTAGGAAACACTTTTATTGGCATCAATGCAATCATGGGGTCTATGTCATTCTTTGACGAGCCCAAAAACGCAGGGCTGGCCCTGATGATCGTTGCGGCGATCAACCTCATCGGAGGTATCATCGCAGTGGTCAACGGTTCCATCCTTGCGGGCGTCGGTTCCATCATCGCCGCGGTGATCTACCTCCTGTTCGGGAACAAGGTCCGCACCGGCGAGATCTCCGGAAAGATGCCCGTCCTGGCCTCCTTCGTTAAGGCGGTCGGAATCGCATACCTCGTGACCGCAGTCTGCGCCCTCAACATCGTGGGCATCATCGTCGCAGTCATCATCCTGTTCTGCGCGTACAAGATCGGTGACGGTCAGACCACAACCGCAGACAAGATCATCTGGATCCTCCTGCTGATCGCATTCATCCTCGGTATCCTCGGAGGCATTCTGTCCCTCCTCGCGTTCCCCGTCGGAACCATCACCGGAATCTGCGCGATCATCCTGTACGTCTTCATGCTCAAACTCCTCCTTGACAACGATGTCAAGAAGCAGATGGGCATGTGATCGCGTACCGATCCAGACAAGCGAGAAAACGAAAGACAAGGGATGGCGGGTCCGGGAATCCCGGACCCCCTTCCCACAAACACTGATTATCTCTGAAATCCGTCTCCGACGGTTTTATGGCATCCTCCGCATACACCGTCACGTCGGGACGCGTTCCGACCCGACAGGTCGTGTCCACATGGTGATCCCGAAGATAACGGATGTCCGCGAACTCCCCGGCGACAGCGCCTTCCTGATAGACGACGGCGAGACCGCCGTACTGTACGACACCGGGTTCGGCTTCACGGGGTACGCCGTATCGGACAGGATCGCCGCGGAGCTCGGCGACAGGGACCTCGACTACATCCTCCTGACCCACTCCCACTACGACCACGTCCTCGGGACACCGTACATACAGAGACGCTACCCCGATGCGAGGGTGGTGGCCGGAAGCTACGCCGCCCGCATCTTCTCCAAGGAGTCGGCCAGGGCCACCATGAGGAGACTGGACCGCAGCCACGCCGCGACATGCGGTATCGATGACTACGAGGACCTGGTCGACGAACTGTCGGTGGACATCGAGGTGGGGGACGGGGATGTCCTCGGGTGCGGCGGCATGACGTTCAGGGTCATCGGCCTGCCCGGTCACACGAAGTGCTCGGTGGGATTCCACCTCCTGGAGCACGACATCCTCCTCGGCACGGAGACCCTCGGGGTCTACTTCGGTGGCGACAGGTACCTCCCGTCCTGCCTCGTGGGATACGGGATGACTCTGGACTCCCTGGAGAGGGTCAGGGGCCTGGGAAAGGGCGGCATGGTCCTGCCCCACTACGGATACGTTGGTCCGGAGGAGGCGGCCAGGTTCCTGGAGAGGTCCGAGTCGAACCTCAGGACCATAGCGGACACGATCGCGGGGATCCTGTCCTCCGGTGGTACCAGGGAGGATGCCGTCGCGTACATCACAGACGGCTTCTACGACGACGAGGTCAGGAAGGTGTACCCCGTGGACGCGTTCGAACTGAACACCGGGATCATGGTGGACCTGTTCCGGAGGGAACTGCTGCCGGACGCGGACCTTCCCTGATATCGCACCCTGTGGACGGGGTTATATACCGAGGTTCCGATTGGGCACCGATAGCAATGATGCCCTCATTCAACTTCAAGACAATGGAAACAACCATGGAGGTGTCCCTTTGACCAGGGTCGCACTCGTGGGCGCATGCGGGAGGATGGGTTCCCTCATCATCCGCCGTGTCCTCGCCACCGAGGGCCTCGAGATCTCCGCGGCCTTCGACCTCGTCAACGTCGGAAAGGACATCGGAGAGGTCATCGGCGTCGGCAAGCTCGACGTCCCCGTCTCCGACTCCAAGGACCTCGCGGAGGTCCTGAAGGCCTCCGGGACCGATGTGCTCATCGACTTCACCGTCGCACCCGCGACCGCGGTCAACGCACCCATCGCGGCGGACGCTGGCGTCAACCTCATCATCGGGACCACCGGACTCACCGCTGAGCAGAAGACCTCCATCACCGAGGCGGTCATCAGGAACAACGTCGCGGCCGTCATCTCCTCCAACTACTCCATCGGAGTGGGCGTGTTCTTCAAGCTCATCAGGGACGCCACCAGGTAC
>JAZODL010000281.1:0-4840 GCA_045596945.1 Candidatus Methanomethylophilaceae archaeon
TCTCACAGGCGAGCGCATATGCGACCGCCTTGTCGATCTCGTCGCGTTTCACGAGTTTCGCCTTTCCGACCTCACCGACTTTCATGCCGGGTTCGATGATGAGGTATCCCATGGGGATGGTCTCGATCCCGAGCTTCTTGATGATGGGTGCGGCATAGACCTGTGCTCCCATGACGTTGACGATATCCGTGCTGTTCATCATGCTCATGAATAGCAACGCATCCACATCGGGGGATATGGAATCGGGCCCACCGGGGAATATGATGGTGGGGAGCCCCGCCATCTCCCTGATGGCGATGGCAGTCTCGCTGATGTTCTGCGGGTTGACGCCTGTCGATCCACCGATGAGGATCGCATCCGTACCAGCGGCCCTCATCCTGAGCGCCATCTCCCCTGCGACCTGTCCAGACTGCTTGTCGGGGTCCAGAAGTGCCAGATGCATGGTCCCTTTGGAAATCTTATCGAGAATGTACTCTTTGACTGTCATGTCGAATCACGCCGGTTCGGACCGGCCCGGGAGACCGCATCCGTCAGTGTCTGAGCGACACAGGGTGTACCAATGTGAGTTCAATATAAAAAGATGGCCACAGGGGGCTCCCCTGTGCTCATCTCCTGAGGATGTGGTAGTGCCTGGACAGGGAGCCGTGGACCTTCTGGAGGTACAGGTTTTCCAGCACCAGGTCCTCGAAATCCACCCTGTGTGGCAGGACCACGCCCGCCCTGCCGGTCTCGGAGAGCACCTTGGGGATGGCCTTGCCCGCACGCATGTAGATGTGGTCGATGTCCTCGCCTCCGGTCTTCGTGGACCTGCCGTAAGGGGGATCGGTGCACACGGCATCGATGTCGGAGAACCTGTCGCCTATATCCCCTATGTCGAGCACCTCGAAGTCCGCGAGCTCCAGGCCGTAGAACTCCATGTTCTCCTGGCATCCTATCACCATCTCCTCGTCGAAGTCCGATGCCAGGGCCCTCATCCCCATCTCGGCGGCCTCTATGACGATCCCGCCGGTGCCGCAGAACGGATCCAGGACGGTCCCCCCGCGTCTGACACCCGTCAGGTTGATCAGCGCCCTGGCGTACTTGGGGTGCAGGGAGATGGGTGAGAAGAACGGCCTCTCTCCGACCTTCCTTTTCTCCAGGAGGTCCGTGTCCGTGACCCTCTGCTCGATGTACAGGTGGACCCTGTCGCACATCTGCATGCGGACGACGGTGTCGGGCTCCTTCAGGTTGACGTCGTTGTTGCGTGAGAGGATCGCCCCGATGTTGCGTATAAGTTTCTGGGAGTCCACGTCCCTCATCATCCCCTCGAACCTCTTGGCGCGGATGGCGAACGTGCCCTCTGGGAGCACGATATCCTCCAGACCGGAGATGTCGTCCGGTGTGTACGCCCCAAGGTACCTGCCCATGCTGTGGGTCAGGGAGATGCGGTCGGCGATGGGGTCGAGGAACCTCTCGTCGAACGACGCGACCAGGTATCCGGGTCCGGTGGAGACGATGTCGAAGCGGTCGGTCTCGGCTTCCAGGCATTTCACGGCTTCGGCCAGCGGCATGTCCTTGGACTCGCCGGACAGTTCGAAAAAGAATAGGGGGCTCACGCCCCCGGTTAGGTCTCAGTCCTTAATACCATCTTCGGTTACCATGAAGACGGCCTCTCCCTCGGGCAGGTTGGGGGAGTCGATGAGTCTTGCGATCCTCTTGCCCGCCTTCCCCTTCCTGAGGTAGATGCGGAACGTGGCGGTGTGACCGACGATGTGTCCTCCGATGGGTCTCGTGGGGTCCCCGAAGAACGCATCGGGTTTGGCCGCGACCTGGTTGGTGACGGCGATCACCGCGTTGTTTACCGTGGCGAAGTTCAGCAGGTCGTGCATGTGGCGGTTGAGAATCTGCTGCCTCTCCGCGAGTGCACCCCTTCCGACGTATTCCGCTCTGAAGTGCGATGTGAGCGAATCCACAATGAGGAGCCTGACCTTCGTGTTCTGGGCGAGCTCCATGGCCTTGTCCACCAGGAGCACCTGGTGCTGGGAGTTGAACGCCCTGGCGACATGGATCCTCCTGAGGGTCTCCTCGGGGTCAACACCGAGGTACGTGGCCATCTGGATGATCCTCTCCGGTCTGAACGTGTTCTCAGTATCGATGATGATGACGTCCGAATCCAGTCCACCCATCTCCTCGGGCAGTGTGGCGTTGACCGCCAGCTGGAAGCACACCTGCGTCTTGCAGCTGCCGAACTCTCCGAAGAACTCTATGATGGACTGGCTCTCCAGTCCCCCTGCGAGCAGTTCATCGAACGCCTTCGATCCAGTCGTGAGCTTCGTCACGGCCTTGCGTCTCTCAAGGATGTCCTCTCCTGTTTCGAAACCACCGATGTCCGCACAAAGCTTGGCACCCTCGATGATGTCCATTGCCTTCTTCTCACCGATCTCGCACTGTTCCGCGAGTTCCTTCGGGGAAGCAACTGCAATGGCCATCAACTCTGTATATCCTGCTTCACGGAGTTTCTCTGATATGGCTGGTCCTACTCCTGGTATGTCTTCTAGGGTTTTTGTGACCATTGGGATTCCTCCGCACAGTCATCCGACGGACCGTATATAACCCGATTCCGGGGGTCGCCGAAAGTACCGAAAGTGGGCTCGTCTCCTGTTCAGGGGTATGGCGCGGTCGTACTCCTCCATGAACCTCCTGACCGACCCCAGTGCGGGTCTGAAATCGAAGTGGGCATCGTAGTAGGCCAGGACGAAGGATGTGATGTACCCGGTCGTGAGCGCGGAGATGATCGTCCCCACGCCTATGCCGGCGAGTTCTCCCAGGAACAGCGCGCAGATCAGGAGGGATGTGCTTATGCAGATTATGTCGAAGACGGTCTTGACGACCTTGAAGGGTCTTCCGGACTTCTGGACGTAGTCGCGGAGGAACGTGTCCGCCGCCAGGATCGGCAGGTTGCATCTCATGAGGAACCCTATGCCCAGGGACAGGATGCCCATGGAGACCACGAAGTACCCCACGCGGAGTGGGAACGCGTCTGGGAGCAGCGCGACGACGGGTTCCTCCACGTTGATCAGCGACCCGAAGAGCACCACGACACCGAGGGATGCGACGTAGCTCACCCTGAACTGTCTGAGGATGATCACGGCGAGGGCCAGGACGGCCGACTGGTAGATGATGTTCCACGTCCCGTAGGGGATGGACGGGATGCAGTTCTGGACCGCCAGCGGCACGGATGCGATGACGGTCACACCGAACCCGCTCTCCAGGAAGATGCACACGGAAACGGATGTCAACAGGATCCCGAGGAGGAGTGCCAACTCACTCGGGAAAACACGCTTCATGACCGTCGCGAAGTGTTCGTGTAAGTAAAAGTTTCGGAAATCGTTTGATCGGGGAGGGGTCGTCCGCTCACTCGTAGCTTCCGCGCCCCATCCTCTCCAGGGCGGTCCTGATGCGCTCCACGGGTTCCGTGACGGTCATCCTGATGTAGTTCTCCGCACTCTCGCCGAAGCCGGATCCGGGTGTGACTACGACCCCCAGGTCCGCCATCCTCTCCGTGAACTCGAACGAGGGCATTCCGCAGTCGAACCAGACGTAGAAGGTCCCCTTCGGCATCCTGACGTCGAACCCGAGTCCCCTGAGTCCTTCGACGAGGACCCTCCTCCTCTCGGAGTAGATCCCCATGTTATCCACGATGGTCTGCGGGGGCCTGCCATCCTCCCCGTACATACCGAGGGCCGCGACCCCCGCCTTCTGCACGAAGATGGGTGCTCCCGAATCGGTCTGGCCTTTGCACTTCCTGAGTCCGGCGACGAGGTCCGGGTGCCCGACGGCGTAGCCGAGCCTGTAACCCGTCATGTTGAACGTCTTGGAGAAGGAACCGAACTCTATGCAGTCAGGTCCCGCCTCGAGGGCGGACGGCGCCCGGTACCCGTCGTAGCACATCTCGGAGTAGGCGTTGTCGTAGCACATGATGGTGCCGTTATCCCTGCACCAGTCCTGGACTCTCCGGAGGTATCCCGCGTCGCATGTCGCACCCGTGGGGTTGTTGGGGTAGTTCAGGTAGAGCATCCTGGCGCCCTGCGGGCACTCGTCCACGTCGAGGAGCCAGTCCCTCTCGGGTCTGAGGGGGACCCTGACGCATTCGGCCCCGGTGAACGCGGTGGCCGCCCCCGAGTAGACGGGGTACCCGGGGGACGGTGCGATGATCGTCTCACCGGGGTTGACGAACGCCTGCGCGATGTTGAAGACGGCCTCCTTGGACCCGATCGTGATGCACACCTGGGTGTCGGGATCGACGTCGACGCCGAACCTCCTGCGGTACCAGTCCGCCACCGCGACACGGAGGTCCCTCTCGCCCGCGGACGTGGAGTACTTCTGGTTCTCGCCGACCACGGCCTGCCTGCACATCTCCTCCACGATGCACGGAGGGGTGCAGAGGTCGGGGTCCCCGATGCCGAAGTCGATCATGTCCCATCCCCTCGCCCTCCTCTCGGCGAACAGGGGCGCCAGTCTGGCGTAGAGGTAAGGCGGGATCCGCCTGAGCCTGTCGGCCTGCTCGTAACCGGTCATGTGCCCCACGTCACCGTCGCGCGAGTCTCTCGGGGATGATCTGGTGTCTCCACAGCTCCTCGATCTCCTCCGCCTCGCGGACCAGTTCCGCCTTGCCCTCGTTCACGAGGACCTCCCTGCAGAGGGGCCTGGAGTTGTAGTTGCTGGACATGGAGAACCCGTACGCCCCCGCGTTGTACACGGCGACGATGTCCCCCTCCTCGGGGTCCGGCAGCACGCGGTCGTGCGCGAGGTAGTCGCCCGACTCGCATATGGGCCCGACGACATCGTACTTGGCGGTGCA